>JBHEOL010000091.1:0-3234 GCA_046261635.1 Thermoanaerobaculia bacterium
CCTGGTTCGCGATACCATCTGTCGATCTGAGTGAGGAGGGGTGTTGTGGCCGAGCTCGAGCACGAGACCCGGGGGACGCCGTGATCCGGCTGGAGCGGGCTACTCGCACGTTCACGCGGGCGTCGGGCGCGCCCGTGCACGCGCTGAGGGGGCTCGATCTCGAGATCCGCGAGGGCGAAACGATGGCACTCGTCGGCCCGAGTGGCTGCGGGAAGACCACGACGCTCAGACTGATCAACCGGCTCATCGAGCCTTCTTCCGGGCGCCTGCTGGTGGACGGAGAGGACATCGCGCAGCTCGACCCCGTCCGCCTCCGCCGGCGCATGGGTTATGTCGTGCAGAGCGGCGGGCTGTTTCCTCACCTCAACGTAGCGCGCAACGTCGGCCTGCTCTGTGAGGTCGAAGGATGGCGACAGCGCGACATCGACCAGCGCGTGAACGAACTGCTCGACCTGGTTCATCTGACGCCGGCCGAGTTTCGAGACCGTCATCCCGGCGAGCTCTCGGGCGGACAGAGGCAGCGCGTCGGCGTAGCTCGTGCGCTCGCTCTCGATCCCGAGATCCTGCTGATGGACGAGCCATTCGGGGCCCTCGATCCCATCACGCGGAGCGAACTGCAGCGCGAGTTCGGCGAGCTCGAGCGCCTCGTGTCCAAGACCGTCGTACTCGTCAGTCACGACCTCGAGGAGGCATTCCTTCTCGGCGACCGCGTAGCCCTGCTCTCCGAGGGGGAGCTCGTGCAGCTCGGCACGCCGGACGAGCTCCGCTCGACACCAGCCACGCCGTGGGTCGAGCGCTTCGTCGCCGGGAGGGCGCAGTGAGACGAGGCGGGCTCACCGCTGTCGCGGCCTTCGCGGTCCTCGTGACTTTCGCCTCGGGACCCGGTCACGCGCAACAGCAGCCTCCCGAGCGGCTCGTGATCGGATCGAAGAACTTCACGGAGTCCCGCATTCTCGGCGAGATCATGGCACTGCTCATCGAGGCCCACACCGACATCGAGGTCGACCACCGGAGCGGGCTCGGTGGCACGCTCGTCTGTTTCACGGCGATCGAGCGCGGCGAGATCGATCTCTACCCCGAATACTCGGGCACCGCGTGGTCGATCATCCTCAAGGAGACCGATCGCATCGACGACAGCCTCCGTGTGTACCTGCGCGTACAGGAGCGCTTCCGCAATCGCTACGATCTCGAGTGGCTGGCTCCGTTCGGGCTGAACAACAGCTATGCGCTCGCCATGCGTGAAGATCAGGCCGAGGCGCTCGACGTGCGCACGATCTCAGATCTCGTTCCGCACGCCGGATCGCTCCGAGCCGGCTTCAGCATCGAGTTCGTCAACCGCGAGGACGGCTGGATGGGACTCGGGCCCTTCTACGGGCTCGCCTTCGATCAAGTGCGCGCGATGGAGCACAGCCTCGCGTACGAGGCCATCGCCTCGGGCTCCACCGACGTCATCGACGCATACACGACAGACGGGAAGCTTCTGCGCTACCCGCTGCGCGTCCTCGAGGATGACCGGGGATTCTTTCCTCCGTACAACGCCGCGCCCGTCATCCGCGGCGACGCACTGCGCGCGCATCCGGAACTTCGGGAAGTCTTCGAACGGCTGTCGTTCCGCCTGTCCGATCGCTCGATGGTGGAGCTCAACCACGCCGTCGAAGAACGCGGGCGCGACTTCCGCGAGGCGGCTCGCGGATTCCTGGTGGCCGAAGGACTGATCGAGAGCGGCGGGTCGTTCGAGACCGATCCGAACGCAGGTCCCGAGGATCTTCTCGCATTCATCGCCGGGCGCTGGAACGAGACGCTGCGCCTCGGCTGGCGCCACCTTCAGCTCAGTCTCGCGGCGGTCTTTCTCGCCGTCATCGTGGCCGTCCCCCTCGGCATCGCGGTGGCGCGGCATCGCACGGCCGAACGCGTCGCCCTCGGCGCGGCGGGAGTGATGCAGACGATCCCCAGCATCGCCCTTCTCGCGTTCATGATCGCCATCCCCGGCCTCGGCCTTTCGGTCCGGTCGGCGATCGTCGCTCTTTTCCTCTACGCCGTGCTGCCCATTCTGCGCAACACGCACACCGGCCTCCGGAGCATCTCGCCGGAACTTCTCGATGCCGCCGTGGGGATCGGGCTCACGCCGCGACAGATCCTCTTCCGGGTTCAGCTGCCGCTCGCCACGCGCACGATCATGGCGGGCGTGCGCACGGCGACGGTCATCAGCATCGGCGTCGCCACACTCGCCGCATTCATCGGCGCCGGAGGACTCGGCGAACCGATCGTGACCGGCCTCTACCTGAACGACACCCGCCTGATCCTCTCGGGCGCGGTCCCCGCCGCCCTGCTGGCCATCCTCGCCGATGCCCTTCTCGGAAGACTGGAGATCTGGCTCACCCCGAAGGGCGTGCAAGCCGACGTCTAGTGGACTGTGACGTCAGAATCAAAATCGTAAGCTCCGCTCCCGCAGGGGCGTATCATCGTCAGATCCGATGCTGCTGAGTGAATCAGAAACGCGCCTCCTCGTGGTGGAGGACGGTGAGCTGGACCGGAAGCTGCTCGCTCTTCACCTCGGCCGCGCGGGATACGAACCGCGGCATGCATCCGACGGGCTCGAAGCGTGGGACCTGATCTCCAAAGAGCCGTTCGACGTGGTCCTGCTCGACCGTTCGATTCCGAGCCTCGACGGCATCGCCCTGCTCCAGCGGATCAAATCCCACCCCCGCCTCCGCATGCTGCCGGTCATCCTCCAGACCGCGGCGATTGCGCCCGAGGAGATCCTCGAGGGGATCCGCGCCGGTGCGTACTATTACCTCACCAAGCCCTACAACCCGGAGATGCTCCTCGAGATCGTCCGCGTCGCCGCGAACGACTACGCGGAATATCGGGAGATCCAGTCGCGCCTCAGGCAGGGACTCAAAACCCTCGGGCTACTCGACGAGGCTCTCTTCCGGCTCCAGACGGTCGACGAGGCGAAGGCGGTCGGCGCGATCCTCGCCAACGTCTGTCCCGATCCCTACTCCGCGGTCATCGGGCTCACCGAGCTTCTGCTCAACGCCGTCGAACACGGGAACCTCGGCATCACCTACGAAGAGAAGAGCACTCTCAAACATCGCGACGAGTGGAGCGACGAGGTCGAACGGCGCCTTGCGCTACCCGAGAACGCGGATAAGAGGGTGACGGTCCGCTACGCGAGAACGGGTGACGAGTCGCGGTTCACGATCACGGACGAAGGAGAGGGGTTCGACTGGC
>JBHEOL010000102.1:0-4439 GCA_046261635.1 Thermoanaerobaculia bacterium
CGTGCCGCCGGACATCGAGGTGGAACAGACCCCGGCCGACGTCATCGCGGGACGCGATCCGCAGCTCGAGAAGGCGATCGAAGTCGTGATGCAGCAGCTCGAGGCGAATCCGCCGCGAAAGCCCGTGCGTCCGCCATTCCCGACCAAGGCGATCCGAAACTAGTCACAGTGGCGGAGGATTCATCCTCCGCCTGCCCCGAATTGCGCAGGAAGGTCGCGCATTACGATCTGATCGCCCTGTCTGCCCGGCGGAGGATAAATCCTCCGCCACTGGTATCCTTTCCGGCGTGCCGTTGCGAGCCGATCGGATCCGGGGGGGGCTGTACGCAGTTCTTCTCGCCGCCATGCTGATCGGGGGGTTCGAGCCTTTCTTTTTCAACGTCTTCTTCGCCGACCGGGCCGAGGCCTCGCGGATGCTGACGGAGGCGCCCGACCTGGCTGCTCCGGGTTACGCCGCATTTCTCCGCGAAGTGCGGCAGCGGACACCCCCGGAAGCGCGCGTCGCGATCTTCGTTCCGATGCGGAAGTGGGACGGCGGGTACCAGTACGCCTACTATCGGGCCAGTTACGCTCTCGTGCCGCGTGAGGTGATTCCTCTGGTCGACCCCGACGACGAGGCACATCTCGATCGAGTCGCCCAGGCGGACTACGTGGCATCCTGGCGGGTGACGCCCGAGATTCCCGGATTCTTTGATGTCTGGAAGGCCGACGGAAACGCGCTGCTGAAGAGGAACCATCGATGATGGCCGTGGTCGTTTCGATGGCGATCGCCGCCGTCGTGGGCTTCGTGATCGTGCTGGCGCTCGACCCGGGAGCGCGAGGTAGCCGACTCGTGGCCCTATCCTTCCCGATCGGACTCGCCGCCTGCGCCCTCGTTCTAGGGGGACTCTCGGCGCTCGGGCTTGCGTGGACGCGCTTTGTCGTGTTCGCGGCGGTCGGGGCCCTTTTCCTTGTGGCTGCTGCGACGGCGACGGCGCGCCGGCGGGGAGTAGAAGCGGCCGTCGCGCGCGATCAGACACCCCGATCGATCGTCGCCTGGGCTGGCGGAGTGGTCGTCGCGGGGATGCTTGCCGGTCACGCTCTGTTCGTCACGCTGGCCCCCCCCGGAGAATGGGACTTCTGGGCGATCTGGGGACTGAAGGCGAAAGTCTTTCACGCGGCGGGGGGGATCGACTGGGAATGGCTCGAAAGGCCGGCGAACGAGTTCGCGCATCCCGACTATCCGGTCCTTCTCCCGCTCGCCTACGATTACCTGGCGGTGACCATCGGCCGTTTTCCGGAAAAGGAGATCGGTCTTCTCTTCACGGCGCTGGCGGGGTCGATTCTTCTTTTCGCGGCGTCACATCTCCGCGAGGCGACCGGGTCTCCGATGCTCGCCACGGCAGGCGCTGTGGCGCTCGTGGGACCGGTACTGACTCTCGACACCGGGCTCGCAGATCTGCCGCTCCTCGTCTTCGGAGGAATCGCCTTGCTGGAGTTGAGAAGCGCGCTCATCGACCGGCGCGAGCAGAGAGTTGCGATCGCGGCCGCCGCGCTCGTGCTGGCGGTACTGACTAAAAATGAGGGAATCTCGCTCGCCGTAGCGGCGGGAATCGCGATTCTGATCGTTGGAGGTTCGGGACGCTGGGCGATGCTCCGGGCGGTTGTGCCAGCTGGAATCACGGTATTCGCATGGATCGCCCTTCGGCGGGCTCACGGGCTCGGTACGGATCTTTTCGTCGGTGACGCGTTCGCGCGGCTCGCTTCCGCCTCTCCTGCGGAAGTGCTGGGGACGCTCGCCCGTCATCCTCCCGACTACCCGGTCTTCTGGCTTGCGACCGTGATCGCGATCGTCGCAGGCGGATCGCGGCGCCTCGCGCGCGAGCGGTGGCTGTTCCTTGCCATCGCTCTGCAGCTCGGTTTCTTTCTGGGAGCCTACCTCGTCACTCCACGGGATCTCGAGTGGCACGTTGCCACATCATGGCCGAGGCTTCTCTCGCAACTGGTGGTGCCGATGGGATTCGTCGCCGTGATGTTCGCGGGAGAGGGTCTTGGTTCTGCGATCGGCTTGAATCGTCGTTCGGGAGATCCGCCTCGGAAGGAAACCGAAGGCTGAGGCGCTTGACGGAAGAATCAGCTTCGGCCCGGCTCAACCGGATAAGACGAGTGGCCCACCGTCGCGTCCGTTGACGGTTCAGCTGACTCGCAACTGACGCTGGAGTCGATTGACCGGGCCTCACGTCGAGCGTACGATGACGGCGCTCCAGCCATACATCTTGAGAAGACAGCTTTGCATCGGCAGAGGTGCCGACGCGGGCGTCGTCGATGCGGGATCGACCCGACAGTCGCGCCATGGCCGCCGAAGGGCGTCCTGTGTCCGGAGCATCGAGAGGCTCGTGATGATCGACAGCACGGTTTCGCATTACCGCATCATCTCCAAGCTCGGTACGGGTGGCATGGGCGTGGTCTACGAAGCGGAGGACACGAACCTCGGGCGTCGCGTGGCGCTCAAGTTCCTTCCGCCCGAGCTCGCGCGGGACGAGGCCTCGCTCCAGCGATTTCAGCGTGAGGCGCGCGCAGCGTCCGCCCTCAACCATCCGAACATCTGCACGATCCACACGATCGACGAGCACGAGTCGGAGCACTTCATCGTGATGGAGCTTCTCGAGGGAGAGACGCTCGCCGACAAGATCCGGCGAGGCCCCATGTCGGTCGAGACCGTGATCGCGACGGCGGTTCAGATCGCCGATGCGCTCGAGTCCGCGCACGCGAAGGGGATCGTCCACCGCGATCTCAAGCCGGCGAACATATTCATGACATCGCGGGGGCAGGCGAAGATCCTCGACTTCGGCCTGGCGAAGATCGATCGGCTGCGGGCTGGCGCGGAAGGGACGGGTGCCATGACCGCCGTCCGTCTCGAGGATCTGACCGCTGCCGGAACGACTCTCGGAACGGTGTCCTACATGTCGCCCGAACAGGCCCGAGGCCAGGTGACGGACTCGCGCACCGACCTCTTCTCGCTGGGAACCGTGCTGTACCAGATGGTGTCGGGCGTTCTTCCGTTTCAGGGTGACACGTCGGCCGTGGTCTTCGATGCGATCCTCAATCGCGACCCGGTTGCGCTCAATCTCCACGACGCGGGGCTGCCCGCGGAGCTCGACCGGATTCTCGGAAAAGCGCTGGAGAAGGACCGCACGCTTCGTTATCAGAATGCGACGGACCTGAAGACCGATCTGATGAGGCTCAAGCGCGATCTCGACTCGGGAGGACGGCAGGCCGCGGAGTCGAGCGGATCGCGTTCCGGTCCCTCGATCTCCGTCGGAAAGTCCGTGGCGGTTCTCTATTTCGAGAACCTGAGCGGGGTCAAGGAAGACGAGTATTTCCGGGACGGAATCACGGAAGACATCATCACCGAGCTGTCGAAGATCAGAGGGCTCAAGGTATTTTCCAGGGCCACGGTTCTGACGTACCGCGACAAGCAGATCACCCCGCCGCAGATCGGGCAGCAGCTCAACGCGGCCTACTGCCTGGCGGGAAGCCTGCGCCGGGCTGGCACCCGGCTTCGGATCAACGCGCAGCTGGTCGACACCCATACCGATTTCCCTCTCTGGTCCGAGCGGTACGACCGGGAGATGAAGGACGTGTTCGAGGTCCAGGACGAGATCGCCCGAAGCATTGCGGAGGCGCTTCGGATCACGCTTTCTCCCCAGGAAGAGAAGGAGCTGGCGACGCGTCCCACCGACGATATGCAGGCCTACGACCTCTATCTTCGAGGCCGGAATTACGCCCGCAGGATGTCCCGGCAGGACCTGGAGTTCGCCCTGCAGATGTTCGAGAATGCGGTCTCTGCCGACCCGAACTTCGCGGCCGCGCACGCGGGCATCGCCAGCGTCTGCGCCCAGTACTACTACCACTACGAGCGGTCCAAGGGATGGATCGACCGGGCGCGGGTCGCCGCCGAGCGCGCCACGGCGCGGGGGCAGGACTCGCCTGAAGTGATGATCGCGCAGGCTTGGGTGGCTTACGGGGAGGAAAAGTTCGACGAAGCGCTTTCCCACACCAGGAAGGCCCTCCATCGCAATCCCGACATCGAGAGCGGCTATTACCTGCTCGGCCGCGTCCTGTTCTCCGCCGGGCGGCATCAGGAGCTCGTGGAGATATCTGAAGAAGCCATCTCGCACGCGGGGGAGAACTACAACACCTACATCCCGATCCGCAACGCACTCGGCGCCCTCGGAAAGACCGAGGCGAAAATGAAACTGCTCCAACGACAGGTCGAGATCTACGAAGGACACTTGCGCAAGGTCCCCGAGGACGCCCGGGCGCGCGTGCTCCTCGGCTCAGATTACGCGGAGCTGAAGCGTCCGGAGGATGCGATGCGCGAAGGAAACCTCGCCATGGCCCTTCGGCCCGACGACGCGATCATCATGTACAACGTCGCCTGCCTGTTCACCAACCTG
>JBHEOL010000105.1:0-7326 GCA_046261635.1 Thermoanaerobaculia bacterium
TCAGCAACGGGAACATCCAGTTCCATGAGAAATAGCGGCTGATCTGAGACCGCAGTCAAGGAGGCGCGACAGAGTGGTCGCGCCTCCCCGAGCCCACAAGCGGTCTTCTCGCGCGATCGAGCTGCGCCTCTGCAGCACCTCGGCGCATTTGCCAGAGCCGTCGTTAATGCGGGGAAGGCCGGGGCCGAACCGACCGGCGTACCCCTGCGACTCGTGCTCATCCACGACCTGCTTCTGGACCTTCTTCCACTCCACGCCGAAGGGCGGGTTCGACAGCATGTAGTCGAACTTCTCGCCGACGTGACCGTCCTCGCTGAAGGAGTTTCCCCGCACGATATTTGCGGGGTTCTGGCCCTTGATCATCATGTCTGATTTGCAGATCGCGTAGCTCTCGTCGTTCAGCTCCTGCCCGAAAACGAGTAACTGCGCGGCTGGATTCAGCTCCCGGAGATACTCCTCGGCAACCGAGAGCATGCCGCCCGTACCGCAGGCAGGGTCGTAGAAGGTCCTTACGATCCCGCCCTTACGGAGAACATCGTCATCCTCGATGAAGAGGAGATCGACCATCAGCCGAATCACGTCCCGAGGCGTAAAGTGCTCTCCAGCCGTCTAATGACCGCATGGAGCGTCCCCACGAAGAGGGCCAACAGGACAGGGGCAGCCGCGCTGGTAAGGGAGGCTCGGGGCACCCGAGAGCGGGCTCCGCTCCGGTCCAATCGGGCGTCACTCCGCGTGATGATCCAAAGGGTCAGGTCTGGACCAACTTTTGTGACATTTCCTGTGACATCAACAAAAAGCCGACCCTTTCGGATCGGCTGAGTGATTGATGGGGTTGGTGGAGCTGATCGGGATCGAACCGACGACCTCCTGAGTGCGATTCAGGCGCTCTCCCAAACTGAGCTACAGCCCCACATGGTGTTGCCGGGAGAACACGGCCCTTTTGGGGGGGCCGTGGCAGGTCGTTCAAGGTCGCGACGGGGGGCAAATATTCCTAGAGGCAAGGGGCTAGTAGGGACCAGGGGCCAGGGGCCAGGAGAAGCAACCCCGAGATCAATCGCTCGTGGACTCTGCCTTTCCTGGCCCCTAGCCCCTGACCCTTGACCCCTGGCCCCTCCCAGAGCGCGGCTGAAAGCCGCGTTTCCTGTGAGCAAAGCTGGGAAGCTTTGCCTACGGCTTCATCACCACCTGAGGTCCGAGCCACAGATCGCCGTCGAGGTGACCTTCACGACGCAGTCGCCCGGGTTGAGGATCTTCGGATCGGGGACCGTCTCGACCGTGATGTCTTTCCTGCCGTTCCAGCAGACAGCGCGCATTACTCGTCTCCCTTCCGTCCCGAGGGCTGACCGTCGATCGAGGCAATCTCTCCCGTCTCCATCATCTGTTTGAAGCGGCGGAGGTCGGCGGCGACCTGGATCGACGGCTCCTCACGGAACAACTTCGCGATGAGCCGCCCCGCCGCACCGAATGGCGGCTCGTACCGCAGATGGACCCGCACCTCGGTGCCCCGCGCTCCCGGCGCCTCGGTGAAATGCACCGACCCGGCGCTCGTCACGTCCGACCCCTCGAGAGTCTTCCAGGCGATGAGCTCGTTCGGGATGTCATTGATGATTTCCGCCTCCCATTCAACGGTCCGGCCGGCGGGTGCTTCGGCGACCCAGCGCGAGCGCTTGTCGTCGAGCTCGGTGACCGACTCGAGGTGGTCCATGATCTGCGGAAGATTTTCGAAGCGGCGCCAGAAGGTATAGAGCTCGGTGGCGGGCCGCATGACGGTGACGCTGTGGTCGACATCGAAGCCGTCGTCGTAATCGAAGACTGCGGCGGACTCCTCTCCGCCGACCCCGTTCCCGACAATGCCCGCCTTGACGGGGCAGAAGCCGGTCGCGCCGCGGAAAAGGAGCGCGCCCCCGAGTAGCGATGCGAGGTGCCCGGCGTTGCTTCGCCGGCTGAGCCCGAGGGCGAGAAATGCGAGTCCACCGACGAGCGAAGCGATGCGCTCGGTGGAGTGGACATTCTGAGGGGGTAGACGAGTGAGCTGCATGGGAACCTCCGGCGGATGAGGGAGCAGGAGTCAAGCCAGAAACCAGAAGAAAAGTCAGAAGGCAGAAGGCAGAAGGCAGAAGTAAAGGCGAAAGCAGAAGCCGGAGGCCCCCCGTCATCCTGAGCCGGCGAAGCACGGCGAAGGATCTCAGAATGGCAGGATCGTGCGGGTTGGCGGGAATGAGCCAGGCTGGTTCATTCGAAGGGAGCGCCGCACGGAGCGGGCCGTCGCGGGGCGGGTGGGCGCGACCGAAGGATGACGGGGCCACTTCTGCCTTCTGCCTTCTGCCTTGCTTCTGATTACTTCTGCCTTCTGCCTTCTGCCTTCTGCCTTGCTTCCACTCCGGTATCCTCGAGGGTGACCAACAGGGATTCCTGCGGCCGGGCGAGGTAGTAGCCCTGCATGAGGTCGATCCCCAGGTTGCAGCACCATTCCCATTCCTCGGCGGTCTCGATTCCCTCGGCGATCGTCTTGGCGTTGATCTTCTGGGCGAGATCGACGAGGAGCTTGACCAGGTCCTGCTTGATCGGCTCGTCGGCCAGCGTGGAGACGAGGCCCTTGGTGATCTTGAGGTAGTCAGGGGCGAGCGAGGCGATGGCTTCGAGCGAGGCGTAGCCCGATCCGGCGTCGTCGATGGCGATCTCGATGTCCTGCGCGCGGAACTCCTCGAGCAGCTTGCGGAACGCTTCGTAGTCCTCGATCGCGGCGCGCTCGGTGATCTCGAAGACGAAGTGTCCCTTCTGCTCGGCGAAGTAACGCACCATCTCGTGGAGCCTGAACTCGGAGAGCTGGAACATCTCGGCCTCGAGGTTCAGCAGGAACTTCTTGTCGGCGAGCTCGGTGGCGCGGAGCCTGGCGAGCGAGCTCTCGAGCGCGAGCGCCTCCAGCTCCCACGAAAGCCCGTTCTCGCGCGCGAAGGAAAAGAGCATGTCGGAGTTGAGGAACGACGAGTTCTTCGGGCCGCGCGTGAGAACCTCGTAGCCGAAGATCGAGCGATCCGACGCGCGAACGATCGGCTGGAACAGCGTGGTGACCCGCTTCTTTCGGATGATCTCCCTCAGCTCCCGCTGCAACTGCCGCTTTCGCTGCACCTCGGCATCCCGGACCGCGTCCGAGGCCTTCTGCATGCCATGGTAGATCTGCCGCTCGAGGCGGATCTGAGGCTGATACTCGACCTTGGTGCCCCCGACGAAGAACCCGATCTGTCCGGTGAGCGTCTCCGGAAAGCGCTTCAGGAACGACCGGTTCACGCGCCGGTGCAGGAGGGTCGAGGCCGAGTCGATGCCGTCCCCCCAGTCCGCCCGCTTCGAGAGAAAGATGAAGAAACTCGACGCTCCGACCCGGCTCGTCGCGACGTCGGCCTCGCCGAACAACTCCATCGCCGCCTCCCCCACAACCTGCGCCACCTTGCGGATCAACTCGTCGAACCACGCCCAGCCGTACTCCCCCTCGATCGACTCGAACTGCTCGATGTCGACGTAGATCATCCCGAACTCGCCGTCCTGGATGAGCAGCTCCTTGAGACGCTCGATGACGACCGGAACGGTCGGAAGGCCCGTCGCGCGGTCGTGGAGGAGCGATTCCATGCCGGCGGTCTGCGGCCGCGCGCGCTCGGCCGCCCCCCGTGCGACCTCGATCAGACGGCCGATCCGGCTCACGACTTCCTGCCGGTCGAACGGTTTGACCAGGTAGTCGTCGGCTCCCACCTGCAGGCCGGTCAGACGGTCTTTCACGTCCCCCTTGCCGGTGATCAGCACCACGCAGATGCCGGCCGTGGCATGGACCGCCTTGAGCGCCTGACACACCTCCCAGCCGCTCCGGCCCGGCATCAGGACGTCGAGAAGGGCCACCTCCGGAATCTTCTTCCGCGCAATCGACAGGGCCTCCTCTCCGTCGGTGGCGGTCACCAGATCGACCTCGAGCGGACGGAGGTAGACCCGGAGCAACTCCAGAACGTTGGGATCGTCATCAGCGACCAGGACTGTAGGACGCCTCGGGCTCATCGCTGAGCTCGGATTATGCGGGAAACAAGCCAGTAGGAGAAGCAAGTCAGAAGGCAGAAGGCAGAAGGCAGAAGTAAAGGCAAGAGGCCGTTGGGGGGCAGGTTCCTGCCATTTTGAGGTCCTTCGGTCGCGCCCGCGGCATGCTTACCCGACACCTTCCGCGCGGCGCTCCCTCAGGATCCCCAGCCTTTCAATTTGCCTTTACTTCTGCCTTCTGCCTTCTGCCTTCTGACTTGCCTCACTGGCTTCTGTCTTCTGGCTTATGTTTTCCGGGTTTCTGGTATAAGGAATTACGCAGAGGGAGAGTTCAGGCGGATGATTGAATTTGGAACTTCGGGCTGGCGTGGGGTCATCGGTGAGGACTTCACTTTCGAGCACGTCCGGTTCGCCAGCCAGGGGATCGTGAACTACCTCAAGAAGACGGTGGAGAGGAAGAAGATGAGCGTGGTCGTCGGCTACGACACGCGCTTCCTCTCGGAGAAATTCGGAGCCGAGGCGGCGAAGATCCTCGCCTTCAACGGGATCGAGGCGTTCCTGACGAGCCGCGACGTGCCGACTCCCGTCGTCTCGTTCGAGACGATCCGCCGCGGGGCCGTCGGGGCGATCAATTTCACCGCATCCCACAACCCGCCCGAGTACAACGGGCTGAAGTTCTCGACGGCCGACGGAGCGCCTGCCCTGCCGGAGGTGACCCATGCGATCGAAGCCGAGATCCGCGCGCTGGAAGAGAAGAACGAGCGGATCGACATCTACGAGAAGCCGGAGCTGATCAAGGAGATCGAACCGAGGGAGCGCTACCTCGCCGAGCTTCGCGAGAAGATCGACGTCGACGTGATCCGCGGGAGTGGTCTGAAGATCGTCGTCGACTGCCTCTACGGCACCTCGCGCGAGTACCTCGACTACTTCCTCATCGAGACGGGGCTGCAGGTCAAATCGATCCACAACTACCGCGACCCGTACTTCGGGGGGTTCTCGCCCGAGTGCACGCTGAAGAACCTCGGCGACCTCCGACGGACTGTGACGAACGAAGGATACGACCTCGGTCTGGCGACCGACGGCGACGGCGACCGGTTCGGCATCATCGACAACCGCGACCGCTTCGTGAGCGCGAACCTGATCCTCGCCCTCCTCGCGCTCTACTTCAAACGGGAGCGGAAGTTCGAGGGAGGACTCGCCAGATCGGTCGCCACGACGCACCTGATCGACGCGATCGGCGAGAAGCTCGGCGTCGAGGTATTCGAGACGCCGGTGGGGTTCAAGTACATCGGCGAGCTGATCCTGCAGGATAGGATCGCCATCGGTGGCGAAGAGAGCGCCGGGCTCTCGATCCGCGGGCACCTCCCGGAAAAGGACGGGATCCTCGCCTGTCTTCTGGTCGTCGAGATGATCGCGCGAACCGGCAAGACGATCGAGACGCTGATCCAGGAGATGTACGCCGAGTTCGGCTGCTTCTATTCGAAGCGGGTCGACATCAAGCTGACACCGCAGTTGCGGGAGTCACTGGCCGAAAAGCTGGCCCATCCGCCGAAGGAGCTCGGCGGGCTGACGGTGAAGAAGGTGACGACCATCGACGGCGTGAAGCTCGAGTTCGAGGGGGGCAACTGGCTGCTGTTCCGCCGCTCGGGAACCGAGCACGTCGCCCGCGTCTACGCCGAGGCGTCGACCCCGAAGGCGCTCAAGAGCCTGATCGACCTCGGGAAAAAGTTCGCAGTAGAAACCAGGGGCTAGGGGCCAGGGACCAGGGGCCAGGGAAGGCCACAGCACGGGCGGGATTCTGACCCTCCCACGAACGACTCCCTCGGCCTTTGATTTTGTTCTTACTTCTGCCTTCTGCCTTCTGCCTTCTGACTTGCCTCACTTCTGACTTGCCTCACTTCTGGCTTTACTTCTCTCCGTCTCCCATCGCCTCGGTGTAGATGCGCATTGCGTCTTCGCATTCGAGTCTGGTGTGGACGACTCCTTCGGGCCAGACGACCATGTTGGGACCTTCGTCGCAGAGGTCGAGGCAGCTCACCCCGCAGACGCGCACGCTCTTTTTCCGTCCCATCTGCCTGTTGTGAACCTTGAGGACGCTGCGGATCGCGTCGCCGCGATCCTTCCCGTTCTTCGGGTCGTTGCACCGCGAGCCGGTGCAGACGAGGAAGTGCTTCTCGTACGGAAACTCCTGCTTCCGGCTCATGAGGGCTCCTCGAACAGCGAGTCTACATACGCCTCGGGGTCGAAGGGAATCAGGTCGTCGGCCGCCTCCCCCACCCCGATGAACTTCACCGGGATCTCGAGCCGCCGCATGATCGAGAGGATGACCCCTCCCTTGGCTGTCCCGTCGAGCTTCGTGACGACGATTCCCGTCACGTTCGCGGCCTCGAGAAACGCCTCGGCCTGACTCAGGCCATTCTGCCCGGTCGTTCCGTCGATCACCAGCAGCGTCTCGTGCGGCGCGTCGGGCACCTCGCGCGAGATCACCCTCCGGATCTTCGAGAGCTCCTGCATCAGATGCGACTTGTTGTGAAGACGTCCGGCCGTGTCGATCATCACGACGTCCGAGCCGCGCGCTTTCGCGGCCGTCAACGTGTCATGCGCCACCGCTCCGGGATCGGATCCCGTGCTGTGGCGGACCATCTCGACACCGACGCGATCCGCCCACATGCCGAGCTGCTCGATCGCCGCGGCACGGAACGTGTCGGCGGCCCCGAGGAGGACGCTTTTCCCTTCGGCCTTCCAGCGCTGGGCGAGCTTGGCGATCGTCGTCGTCTTCCCGGTTCCGTTGACTCCGACCACGAGAATCACGAACGGCTTCCGCCCGTCGAAATCGATTCCGCGCTGCACGCTCCTCGGGATCAGCGCGCGCGTCTCTTCCCGCAGCGCCCGGCTCAGATCGTCCATCGTCTTGATGCTCGACTCCTTGATCCGGGCTTCGATGCGCTCCATGATCTCCATGCTGAGCTCGGCCCCAACGTCAGCGCCGAGAAGTCCCTCCTCGAGCGCATCGAGCGTCTCGCGATCCACACCCAGGTCCGGCTTCATCGACTCTTTGACCTTGTCGATGATCTCGGTGTGGGTCATGAAAAGCCCGCGCCTGAGCTTGCCCACCAGTGATTTGTCCGTCAAAGAATCCTCCCCGGCTTCGGGGGGACACAATCGGGCAGCGGAGGGGAAGTATTCCGGCGAGAAGCAAAGGCAGAAGTCAGAAGGCAGAAGGCAGAAGGTTCGTTCCGGGTAGATCCTTTCCAGAAAGTTCTGGGTTGATCCTTTCCAGGTGATTTGTGGAGCATGGCTTCAGGGAGG
>JBHEOL010000111.1:0-17351 GCA_046261635.1 Thermoanaerobaculia bacterium
GGCGAGCTCCCCGGCGGCTCCGATCATTCTCGTGCGGAACTCCGCGAGCTGGACCTCGGCGCCGAGCAGGTCCGATTCCACGATGAGGCCTGTCTCGAACCGGTCGCGGATGGCGCTGACGTCCGATTCTGCGGCGGCCACCTGCTGGGCGGCAGCCGCGTGCTCGGCCTCGGCCAGTGCGGCCGCGTCGTAGAGACGCAGCAGCTCGAAGGCGCGCATCTCCCGGGTGGCTTCGAACCGCAGCGACTCCGCCTCGAGACCCAGCTTCGCCTGATCGATCCGGCTCCATCTGCGGAGCTGGTCGAATACCGGCATCTGGATGCTGAGAGCCATGCGCCAGTTGTCGATTGCATCGGGATCGTTGAGAAAGCCGGGATCGAAGTGAGACGCGTTGAAACGTCCCTGCTCGAGGAGAGTGCCGAAGACGAAGACCGGATTGTCGCTCTCGGTCCACGTCTCGCTGGCGCGGACCAGAGGGAGCCAGGCGCTGCGCGCCTGTCCGAGCCGGGCCTCGGCGATCTCGCGCATCGCCATGGCCCGGCGGACCTCGGGCGACTGCTCGAGGCCCATCGAGAGTGTCTCATCGAGCGTCAGGCCGGCGGGCGGCGCCTGGTCCGCCAGCAACGGCCAGACCGGAAGCGCGGCGAGAAGAACGAACGTCAGAAAGCGGATCATCGCAAAGGCCTCAGTTGGTGTGGGGGGCGACGGGGCTTTCCGCCGAGCGGACGCCGAGCTTCTTGAGGATCGTCATCATCGGGCACCAGTTGGTGAAGGCCGACTGGATCAGGTTGAGGGCGACGAAGCCGGTGAAGAGAAACCAGCCGGGGTGAACGAACCAGCCGAGGAGAAGGGTGGCGAGAACGACGGAGCCCGCGATGAGGCGGAGGGAGCGTTCGACATTCATGGAAGAGCCTCCTGTAGTGGATGGCGGTCAGGGCCGCCGATTTCGGGGGGGAGAACTGGCGCTGACATAACTCTATTCCAACATAGGAATACAGAGCAACCCCGGCGGGTTTTTCTCGGCATCGGACGGGGAAAGAGCTATGAATTTATTCGTATGTACGGATGCTAGAATGAGCGGGATGTCTCCGAAGGGTTCGCCTCTGCCGGACAATCCCGAAGCGATGGAGCTCGTCGCTGCGCGTTTCAAAGTTCTCTCCGAGCCTCTGCGGCTCCGAATCCTCCAGGAGCTCGACGGCGGCGAAAAGAGCGTGAGCGAGCTGACCGAGGCCGTCGAGGCGAGCCAGCCGAACGTGAGCAAACACCTGAAGATCCTTCAGGATGCCGGTCTGGTCGGACGCCGCCAGAGCGGAAATACCGTCCACTGCTTCATCTCCGATCCGACGGTGTTCGAGCTCTGCCACGTGGTCTGCGGAAGCCTTCGAGACCGTCTCGAAAGCCAGGCTCGCGTCTTCTCGCCACGCCCGCGCCGATGATTCATCCCGCCGGCTGCGGGAAGCTCTCGAGATAGCGGGCGATCAGCAGAGCCTCGTCCGGTCCGACTCCCGCCGCCGGCATTCGCGGAAAGCCGGGATTGACGGCTTCCATGCCGAGCTCCGTGTAGATCGAGTCGGTGTCGAGGATCCACCGGACCAGAAACGCCTCGTCATACTTGCAAACCCCCTCCAGAAGATCCGGACCCACCAGCGTCCCCGCTCCGATCGTGTGGCACTGGTGGCACCCCGCCGCGACGTAGAATCTCCGCCCTTCAGCCGGAATGGGCGCCCCCATTCCCTCCCACGGATCGTGTATGGCCGGCCGGGCCATCAGCTGAGCCTGAGCCACCCTGACCCCGGCGGCGGTCCCTTCTCCCCCTCGTAGATCGCTCAGAAGGAGAGCGCCGGAGGCGAGAAAGAGCGCTGCCCCGGCGACCAGCCCACTCCGCACCCAGACCGGCGACTTCTCCCTTCCATCCGTCGTCGAGGCCATGACCATGAGAGTGAAAATCAGAAGCAGTGAGACGATGAGCAACCATGCGATTACAGTCATCGGCAACTCCCAGCCGGACCGGTGACTCCCCTTCAATTCCCCCTCCGCGTCCGGCCCCGGCTTTGTCTCATCCATCGATCCGGGCTTCGCGCGGGGCAAGGAGTTTCGTCACTCCTTCGAGTGAGCGCGCTAAGCGCTCGATGCAGTCCACTCGTCGTTTCCATCTCTGAGTCTTGCCCGCGACCCCGGCGGGGATTACCGTTAACCAATTGGTTTAAATGTATGGTTAGCGATCCCCAGCTCCCCATCCTCCTGGCGGCCGCCGAGGTGTTCTCCGAGGCGGGGTTCGACGGGGCGCGCATCGACGAGATCGCCCGGCGAGCCGGCGTGAACAAGGCCATGCTCTACTACCGCGTCGGGAACAAGGATGAGCTCTACGCCGCCGTGTTCGGGCGCGCTCTCGCCTTCGCCCGCACCAACCTGAGCCGGATCCTCACCGAGCCGGGCGATCCCGAGACGCGCCTCCGGAAGGTCTGCCGCGCGATCGCCTCCCTCGCGGTCGAGATGCCGTCGCTTCCGGCGATCATCCTCCGGGAGATCTCGTCCGGCGGAAAGAACATCCCGGATGCGCTCCTGACCGAGATGGCGGGGCTATTCGCCAGCATCGCGAATCTGTATGCCGAGGGGGAGCGCGCAGGAAAGTTCCGGCGGGTGGATCCAGTCCTCGCGCACATGGTGACGCTCTCGGGGCTGATGCTCCTGGTCAGCTCCCGGGGATTCCGCGAGAGGCTCCGCGGGCTTGCGCGCGTCGGCGAGGAGCCTGCCACGGTCGAGGATCTAGCCAACCAGTTCGCCGAGCTCCTGCTCGAGGGAGTCAGAATCCACCCTGGAGAATCACGATGAAACAAGTGTTGATCGCTCTGTTGATTTTCGCGTCATCCGCGGCCGCGCAGGAGTCGCGCGTGGTGACTCTCCGGGAGGCCGTGCGGGCAGCCCTCGGGAACGCTCCAGCGATCGAAGCCGTGGCCGCGGCTGCCGAAGTGGCGGCCGCCAGCGTAGGAGAAGCCGAGGCCGCGCTCGACCCTCAGGTGACGATTGCCGCCTCGGTTTTCCGCCATGACGAACCGATGATCGTCCAGCCGATCCACGGGTTCGAGCCGACAAGAATTCCTCCGTTCGACCGGACGCTGATCCAGAGCTCGGTGCAGGGAACGCTGCTGCTCTGGGACGGGGGAGCGGCGCGCGGGCGGATCGACCAGGCGAGGTCGATGCGGGATGCGGCCGGCGTCGCCGAGGACGAGGTCCGCGAACGGATTGTCCTCGCGACGGTGGCCTCGTACCTCGAGGTTCTGGCGGCGTCGCGGGAAGCCGACGCGGAAGGTGAGCGGATCGCGGCGATCGAAGCGGAGCGGCGGCGGATCGAGCAGTTGCGAAGTGTCGGACGAGCGGCCGCGGTCGAGAGCTTCCGCGCGGAAGCAGCGCTGGAAGCGGCGAGGGCCCGCCGGATCGACGCCGAGACGCGGCTCTCGCTCGCCCGCTCCGCGCTGGGGCGGCTGACCGGGCTCGATGTCGCTGAAATCGCCGCGGCCGAGTTCGCGGGGGCGGTTCTCGAACGTGAGGCCTTGGTGGCCGAAGCCGCACTCGGGAGCGCGCGCGTGCGACGGCTGCAGGCAGCCGTTGAAGCGAAAGTCGCGGCCGTCCGTGCGGCCGAGGGATCGAGAAAGCCCCAGGTCGCCGCGGCGGGAAACCTTCTCGAGTACGGATCCGGAGATGGCGACTTCACTCTCGAATGGAACGCCGGAGTCCATCTCCGCTTCAACGCAATCGACGGAGGAGCGGCGAAGAGCAGGATCGTGCGGGCACGTGCGGAAGTGCGGCAGGCCGAAGCGGATCTCGAAGCGGCAAAGCTCGACGTGCTCGAGCAACTCGACGAGGCCCTGGCGGCAGTCCGGAGATCGAGCGCGCTGGCGACGAGTTACGGTGCAGCAATCCAGAGCATGACCGAGGTGGTGAGGGTCGAGCGGCTCCGCCTCGAGAACGGTGTCGGGGTGCAGGCCGAATATCTCCGGGCGGAGGCCGATCTCGCCGGCGCTCGCGCCGCATTCGCGGCGTCACGACGGAGTCTCGGAATCGCACAGACCGAACTGGCGCGCATCACGGGCAGGCTCGATCCGCAATGGGTCGACACGAATTTCAGGAGTGTGGAATGAGTCGTAAGCGAATCTTCGTGCTGGTCGTGGCAGTGGTCCTCGTTGTGGCAGCGGTCATCTGGTGGTTCGCGAGGAAGCCCTCGGACGACGGAAGGTTGCGGGCTTCCGGGACGGTCGAAGCGACCGAGGCGACGCTCGCGTTCGAAACGGGCGGCCGCATCGAGGGGATCGCCGTGCGGGAAGGGGAGCGGGTCGAGGCCGGGCAGATTCTCGCGCGGTTGGACTCGGCGGAGATCGCGGCACGCGCGGATCAGGCCGATGCCAGGCGGGCGTCGGCCGCCGCGCAGCTCGAGGAGCTTCGAAGGGGCTCCCGCCCGGAGGAAGTCGCGCAAGCGGTCGCCGCGGTCGCGGAGGCGCGCGAACGTCTGGCGGACGCGCGCCGCGACAGGGAGAAGGCTGCGACACTCGAAGCGGGCGGTGCGATCAGCCCCGAAGCGCTCGAGAAGGCGAGATCGCACGAGGGAGTCGCTGCCGCGCGGGTGCGTCAGGCGGAAGAGCAGCTCGCGCTCGTGCGGCAGGGCCCGCGGGCGGAGCGCATCGCTGCCGCCGAAGCAGGGGTCGCCGAGGCCGATGCGGCGGTCGCCGCCGCCGAAGCGGCCACCGCGCGAACCGCCCTGTCAGCGCCTCACTCGGGAGTGGTCACCACGCGTCATCGCGAGCCGAATGAAGTCGTGGCGCCGGGGCAACCGGTCCTGACCGTGATGAATCCCGCCGATCGATGGGTTCGCATCTTCGTTCCGGAGAACCGCATCGGCGCCATCAGCCTCGGCTCACCCGCGGAGATCCGATCCGACACGTTCCCCGAGCGGAGGTACCAGGGCGAAGTCGTGTTCATCTCGCCGGAGGCGGAGTTCACGCCGAAGTCCGTGCAGACGCCGGAGGAGCGCGTGCGGTTGGTGTACGCGGTGAAGGTCCGGATCGACGGCGACTCCGCGATGGAGCTCAAGCCCGGCATGCCGGCCGATGTGACGCTTGCCCCGACGGGGGACGCCACCCGAGGGTGACGCGATGCACGCGATCGACGCAGGGAATCTCTCGCGGAGCTTTCGAGGCCAGGTCGCCGTCGAGGCGCTCGACTTCGAGGTCGCGGCTGGCGAGCTTTTCGGCATCGTCGGCCCCGACGGGGCCGGCAAGACGACGACCCTCCGGATGCTCGCGGGCGTGCTCCGGCCGACGTCGGGCGATGCGAGAATTCTCGGCACTTCGGTCCGCGACAATCCGGAAGAGATCAAGCGGCACATCGCCTACATGCCGCAGCGGTTCGGGTTGTACGCCGATCTGACGGTCAGCGAGAACATCGAGTTCTACGCGGATCTCTATCACGTGCCGCGCGTGGAACGGCCAGCCCGGCTCGAGCGGCTGTTCGAGTTTTCCGGCCTCGGCGCGTTCAGCGACCGCCTCGCCGGAAAGCTCTCGGGAGGGATGAAACAGAAGCTCGGTCTCTCCTGCGCCCTGATCCACCAGCCGAAGGTGCTGCTTCTCGACGAGCCGACGTTCGGTGTCGATCCCATTTCGCGGCGCGAGCTGTGGGTGATCATTCACGAGATGGTCGCCGCCGGCGTGACGGCGGTGGTGAGCACTTCGTACCTCGACGAGGCCGAGCGGTTCGACCGGCTCGCGATGATCCACCGCGGACGATCCCTGGCGATCGCGACTCCCGCCGATCTTCGCGCGGGGTATCCGGGCGAGATCGCGGCGATTCGCGTGACGCGGACGCGCGAGGCGCGGGATCTCGTGAGCGGCCTCCCGTTCGTCGACCGCGCCCTCGTATTCGGCGAGCGGCTTCACGTCTCGATCCGGTCGTACGAGAGCGACAGCCGCGCGATCATCGAGACCCTGCGAGGCTCCGGGTTCGAGCCTGACGAGCCGGAACGGATCGAGCCGGGAATGGAAGACGTGTTCATTCAGCGGATTCTGAAGGCGGAGGCGGCGGCGTAATGGAGGCCGAAGCGATCAGGGTCGAGGCCCTCGGAAAGCGTTTCGGCGACTTCACTGCCGTCGAGGACGTGAGCTTCTCGGTCCGGCCCGGCGAGGTGTTCGGATTCCTGGGGCCGAACGGAGCGGGGAAGACGACGACGATCAAGATCCTGACGGGTCTTCTCGCCCCCAGCTCGGGCCAGGCGAGGGTCGCCGGCTTCGACGTCGCCTCCGCGGCGGAACGAATCAGGGCGCGCATCGGCTACATGTCGCAGCTCTTCTCGCTCTATCCCGATCTCACGGTCGAAGAGAACATCTCGTTTTTCGGAGGGCTCTATGGAGTCGCCGGCGAGAGGCGGGCGGCGAGGCGCGACTGGGTGCTGGAGATGGCGCGGCTCGGAGACCGGCGAAAGCAGCTCGTGAGGGATCTCTCTCTCGGGTGGAAGCAGCGGCTGGCCCTCGGATGCGCCGTGCTGCACGAGCCCTCGATCCTGTTTCTCGACGAGCCGACCTCGGGTGTCGACCCGCTCTCCAGGCGCAGCTTCTGGGAGCTGATCGCGGAGCTCGCCGCGGCGGGAACGACGATCCTCGTCACGACGCACTACATGGAAGAGGCGGAGTACTGCGACCGGCTGGCGCTGATGAACCGGGGGCGGCTGATCGCGCTCGACTCGCCCGGAGGGGTGCGAAAGATGCTGGACTCGCCGCTTCTCGAGGTGGATACCTCCAGTTCGATCGCCGCGATGGCCGTGATCGAAGGAGCGGAGGGAGTCGTCAGGGCCTCATTGTTCGGCAGGGCGATCCACGCCGTCGTCGACTCGGCCGAGGAGGGAGAGCGGGCGATCCGCGCAGCCCTCCGCTCCGCCAGAATCGATCTCGTCTCGATCCGCCCGATCGATCCGTCGCTCGAGGACGTGTTCGTCTCGCTCGTCGAGGCGAGCGGAGGGGTGGCGCATGACTGAGCGGCGATTCTCGCTGATGCGGCTGAAGGCGATCGCGGGGAAGGAGATCATCCAGATCCGTCGCGACCCGCGAAGCCTCCTCCTCGCTTTCGCCGTTCCCGTCCTTCTCCTGGTGATTTTCGGCTACGCGATCTCGTGGGACATCCGGCACATCGCCCTGGCCGTTCTCGACGAGGACCGGTCGCCGGAGAGCCGGAAGCTGATCGACGCTTTCCGGGCCTCGGGGTACTTCGATCTCGAGCGGCAGCTCGAAAGGGCGGGCGAAATCGAGGATCTTCTCGATCGCGGCGACGCGCAGATCGTGCTGGTGATCCCTCCCGAGTTCGCCGAGCGGCTCGGGACCGCGTCTCCGCCGCAGGTCCAGGCCGTGGTCGACGGCAGCGATGCAAACACAGCGACGATCGTCATCGCGTACGCGGAAGCGATCTCGGTCCAGTACTCGACACGACTGAGTGCGAGCGTAAGGGCGGCCCGGTTCCCGGTCGAGGTGGCGTCCCGCGTCTGGTACAACGAGGAGCTTCTGAGCAGGAACATGATCGTCCCGGGTCTGGTGGCCGTGATCATGTCGATCATCGCCGCGCTTCTGACCTCTCTCACGATCGCCCGGGAGTGGGAGCGCGGAACGATGGAGCAGCTCGCGTCGACGCCGGTATCGAGACTCGAGGTCGTCGTCGGCAAACTGATTCCGTACACCGCGATCGGGTTGATCGACATCGCCATCACCGTCATTCTCGGGATCGCGTTGTTCCGGGTGCCGTTCCGCGGCAGCGTCCTCCTCTTGTTCGTCCTCTCGCTCCTGTTCCTGATCGGCGCGCTCGGTTTCGGGATTTTCATTTCGGCAGTCGCGAAGTCGCAGATGCTGGCGACCCAGGCGGCGATGGTCGTGACGTATCTGCCGGCGCTTCTTCTTTCCGGGTTCATGTTCTCGATCGACGCGATGCCGCCGCTGCTGCGCGCGATCACGTACCTGATTCCGGCGCGCTACTTCCTCGTCGTGACCCGAGGGATCTTCCTCAAGGGTGTCGGCGTCGATGTGCTCCGCACTCAAGCCGTTCTCATGCTCGTCTTCGCAATCGTGGGCCTGGGGCTGGCGGTGGCGAAGTTCAGGAAGGAGATCGAGTGAGAGGCTCGCTGCAGCGGATACTCGAGCTCGTCCGCAAGGAGCTGATCCAGATCTTCCGCGAGCCGCGGATGCGGGGGGTCCTTCTCGTCGCTCCCTTGATCCAGCTCCTGCTGTTCGGATACGCCGTCTCGACCGACGTGCGGAACACCCGGCTCTTCGTCGTCGATCAAGACCGGACCGCGCTCTCGCGAAGTCTGGTCGATTCGCTCACGGCGTCCGGCTATTTCCAACTCGCCGGTTCGTCGGAGGACGCGTCGGATCTGATCGCGGCGCTCGACGGCGGGGACGCCGTCGCCGCGGTGGCGATCCCTCCCGGCCTGAGCCGGGACTTCGCCCGGAGGGAGGCATCGATCCAGCTCATCGTCGACGGCTCGAACTCGAATGTCGCGACGATCGCCCTGGGTCACGCCGAGAGGATCGCCATGATGTGGGGCCTGCGGGCTTCAGGCGGGAGCGTCCGTCTCGCATTCGAGCTTCGGGAGCGTGCCTGGTTCAACCCCGAGCTGGCGAGCCGCAACTACAACGTTCCCGGCGTGACGGGGATGATCATCTTTCTGATCTGCCTTCTGCTCACCGCGCTGGCCATCGTCCGGGAGCGAGAGATGGGAACTCTCGAGCAGCTGATGGTGAGTCCGCTGCGGCCGTGGGAGCTGATCGCCGGGAAGAGTCTTCCGTTCGCGATCATCGGCCTGTTCGATCTCGCGCTCGTGACGGCCGTCGGGATCCTCTGGTTCGACATCCCGTTCAGGGGATCGTTCACCCTTCTGATCTTCGCGAGCGTGCTGTTCATTCTGTCCGCGCTCGGAATCGGTCTGTTCATCTCGACCATCTCGACCACGCAGCAGGAGGCGTTCATGGGGACATTCCTGGTCTTCCTTCCCTCGATCCTGCTCGCCGGATTCATGTTTCCCGTCCGGAGCATGCCGGAGGTGTTTCAGTGGATCACGCTCGCCAACCCGCTCCGGCATTACCTGGTGATCGTGCGGAGCATTTTTCTGAAGGGAGCGGGCTTCGCGGCCCTCTGGCCGCAATTCGCAGCGCTGATCCTGATCGGGGGCGTGATCTTCGCCTTCGCGGTCTCGCGCTTCGAGAAGCGGATCGGATGATTCCGGTCAGCCGAGGTTGCCCAGCAGCGCGCCGATCGCCCAGGCGATCGCCGCGGCGATGGATCCGATCGCGAGCGTCTCGAGCCCCGACTGCCACCACGGGATGACTGACCAGCGCGCCTTCGCGGAGCCGATCGCGAAGAACACCACTGCCGTTGCCGCCAGCGACCATGAGCCGGGCGAGTCGAACCCCAGAAGAAACGGGACGAGCGGGACCGCGCCGCAGACGACGAAGGCGATCATCGTCGAGAGCGCTGCCCGCCATGGCGAGCGAAGCTCGGCCGCCATCCCGTATTCCTCCTGGATCATCGTGCGGACCCACAGGTCCGGATCCGAGGTGATGGTGTCGACGACGGTCTCAAGGTGCTTCCCCTCGAAACCTTTTCGTGCGTAGATCTGCCGGATCTCTTCCCTCTCTCCTTCGGGATGGACCCGGATCTGGCGCTCCTCCATCTTGCGGACCAGATCGAGCTCGTGGTGCTCGGAGCGGGTTCCCGAGAAGTTGGAGGCAGCCATCGAGAAGCCGTCGGCCAGCAGATTCGCGAGGCCGAGAATGATGACCACGCTGGCCGACATTTTTGCGCCGACCACGCCCGAGACGATGGCAAAGGTCGTCACCGCGCCGTCGATGCCGCCGTAGACGAAGTCGCGGAGATAGCTCGAGCGGAAGCCCTGGTCGAGCCGGGTGGCGATCGCGTCGGGTGAATGATCGTGGGGTTCCAGCACCGCGTCATGTTGCCACAACCGGGGCAGAAGTCGCCCGGACGGAGGTGGTTGCGCCCGCTCTCGCGGTCGCGACTCACTCCTCGATGTGACGGAAATCATAGGGGAGCGTGTGGGCGGGGCGTAAATCCGTGAGTGACGCTCAGGCGTCGAGGAGGTTCTGGTGTCGCTGAAACCGATCGAGCTCGAAATCGAGCTTTTCTGCCGCGGAATGCGGATCGACGAGAGCTTCCATACGGGAGAGGAGGGCCGGAGAATCTCGCGCACGCGCGCGGGCCTCGGCTCGGGCCTCGAGATCGTCATTCCGTCGCCGCGCAAGGACCTCTGGGTCAACGTGCCGGTGGTCGAGCCGTTCGCCGCCACCTCTCCTTTTCTGCTTTTCCGGCAAGGGGAGCGGTGCCGGATCATCGACGAGAGGCAGGGGGATGAGTACGCCATCGACCTTCCTCCCGAGCCGGCCTGGTACGGGCGGCTCACCTCGAGCGGAACGGAGATGAGTCGCATCGGAGTTCTCCAGGGCAACTACCTCGGCGTCTACGTCTCGAACCGATGCATGTACTGGGCGCTCAAGTATCAGGCCGCCTGCAAGTTCTGCACGACAGGAAAGAACGTGGGCACCAACGAGGAGCTCAAGAAGCGCGTCGAGGACGTGGTCGAGGTCGCGCGGGCATCGCGGCAGGAATCGGGTTCGGTCTTCACGCATTTCAACACGGGCTACCACTACGAGGATCTCGACGAGCGGGAGTCGATGCACGGGCTCCGTCAGTGCGAGCCATACGTGAAGGCCGTCCGGCAGCAGGTCGGTGGTTTCATCGGCGTGCAGGCGGTCCCGGTGAAGCGCCACCTCTACCATGAGTACGACGACCTGATCGAAGCCGGCACGGATCACTTCTCGTTCTGCTACGAATTCGAGGATCCGGACGTGTTCGCCGCGCTCTGTCCCGGCAAGGCCGCGACGATGGGGCAGCAGTCGTTTTTCGACGCGATGGAGTACACGGCCCGGAAGCTGGGACGCGGGCGGGTTTCGGGCGAGATCATCGCCGGGCCGGAGCCGATCGAGGCGACGAAACGCGGCATCCGGCGGATCGTCGACGCGGGCGCCTTTCCCACGGTCTGCATTTTCCGTCCGACGGTCGGCAGCGAGATGGAAGCCACCCGGCCACCCGATCCCGAGGCGATGAAGGACGTGTTCGCCTACATGCACGAGGTGTGTCGCGACGCCGGGCTGCCAGTGGGCATACTCCCGATCGAGGTATCGCTGGTCGTGCAGCCGGAAGAGACCCAGGACCTGGTCGAGCCGAATCTGCCGACGTCGCTCTATCGGATGAAGAACGCCGCGCTGAAGACGCTCGCCAAACCGTACATCGCCTGGAAGCTGCGTCCCTCGGGTGGCGAGCTCGCCGCGGGAGCCGCGTGACCATGTCCCCTCCGCTTCGGGAGCCGTCCTCCGTGTACGGGCCCGTGCACTCGTGGCGATGGGGTGCCTCCCTCGGCATCGACCTCCTCCTCTCTCCGAGCTGCTGCTCGTTTCGCTGCGTCTACTGTCAGCTCGGCGAAATCGAGGATCCGACGTGCGAGAGATCGCTGCGCGTTCCGACCGCCCGCGTGATTCGCGACCTCGAGGCGTCGGAGTGGGCGCGTGCCGACGTGATCACCTTCTCGGGGAGCGGGGAGCCGACGCTCGCCGCGAATCTCGGCGAAGCGATTTCCGAGGTCAAGCGCAGAACGTCCAAGCGGGTCGTCGTTCTCACGAACGCGATGCATCTCGGCGACCCTCAGGTCCGGGCCGAGCTGGCGCTCGCGGATGAGGTCTGCTGCAAGCTCGATGCGATCGACGACGTGAGGCTCGCGCGGATCAATCGGCCCGTCCGCGAGACCAGCGTCGAATCGATCATCGAAGGAATCGTTTCTCTCCGAGCAAGCTGGAGGGGAAAGCTCTCGCTCCAGATCATGCTGCTGCCCGGAACAGGATCGTCTCCGCTCGCGTTCGCCCCGGCGATTGCGCACATCGCCCCAGACTGCGTGCAACTGAATGTTCCCTCCCGGCCGGTGCCTCTCCGCCACACGCTCGAGACTCGCGGCACGCACAACGCGTTCGGCGCGGAAAGAGCATGGCGCATCCTCGACTTCGACGAGGTCGAGAGCGCGCGCGCCGAGCTCCAGTTCGTGACCGGGATCGAGATCCTCGCCCCTCCTCTCGACGACCACGCTCGTTGAGAAACGCCACACCCGCAGCGCCTTTCATGTGATTTCGTCCGTTCGTTGGGCCGAAACTGTCACAGGCTGCGGTAGTTGGAGTCACACTCCCGATTCCGGCGCGCGCCTATCGTGAAAGTGAGAAGGCGAGGAACCGCCATGACCGTTCTGCAGATATCGACGAACAGAAGAGGCAATGGCTGGAATCTCAAGGAGCTCCGAAGCATTCACGCCATGAAGGTGATTCCGTGGTTCGAGGCAACGGGGCGGACACTGACCGTGCGGAAGGGGACGGCTCTTTTCCATGAGGGCGAGACGCCCGAGGGGTTGTTCCTGGTCCGGTCGGGGAGTGTGGAGATGACGGTGAGCGCCCACGACGGGCGCAAACTCAGGATCGGGACCGCGCGGCGCGGTCACGTCCTCGGACTCGAATCGCTCTTCACGAACTCGGCGCATCCGATCACGGCCGTCACCGTCGGTTCCGCGACGGTCTGCTTCGTTCCTCGAGCCGATTTCTTCGCTTTCGTCGAGGCCGACCCCGACGTGCGGATGAGACTCATCCATTACCTCAGCGAGGAAGTTGCGTCGAGCTGGGGGCAGATCCGCACGACGCTCGCGTGGAGACACGACCGCGCACACGTTGGAGATCTCGGTCATGACTCGCCGCGGATCGCGGCCGTCTGAGCTCGTCTCCCCGGCGAGCTGCCTTCATTGCCGGGCGCGACGCGGCCGAATCTTCTGCAATTTCGCCAGGCGCGCGCTCCCGTCATTCGACAAGATCGCCTCTCTCCAGCGCCTTGCTGACGGCGAGTCGCTCCTGGTCGAGGGCCTTCCCGTGTCCGGGGTATGGGTCGTCTGCAGCGGCCAGGTCCGCGTGATCTCTTTCGAGGGGCGGATGAGCGGATCACCGGCGATCCAGTTTCTCCGCCGCGGTCAGGCGCTCGGTCTCACCGAAGCGCTTCACGGTGTTCCCGCCCGCGCCAACGCGGTCACCCTCGGTGAATGCGAGCTTCGATTCATCCCCGCGCCCCTTTTGCGGCGCTTTCTCGCCCGCGACATCGACGCCTGCCTATGGGCCGCGCACTTCGTGTAGGCGGGCGACGAAGAACTAAAGCCAGAAACCAGAAGCCAGAAGAAAAGTCAGAAGTCAGAAGGCAGAAGGCAGAAGGAAAGTCAAAGGCAGAAATCAGAAGTCAGGAGTCAAAAATCAGAAGTAAAAAGACGGCGCCGTTGCTGTTGCTCTTACTTCTGGCTTCTGCCTTCTTCTGGTTTCTGGCTTCTGGCTTCTGGTTTTACTTCTGCCTTCTGCCTTCTGCCTTCTGCCTTTCTATCCAATGCCCATCGAGCGACTCCAGAGGTCATACACGCGAGAGGAGATCTCCGACTGGCGGACGTGTCTTTTCGCCGCCCAGTAGGCGCCCGTACCGAGGACTTCGATGCCACATTCGTGCAGGCGCGTGTCGATCGCCCCTTTGAGGGCTTCGAGCGGCTCCCGCCCGGCGCCGTGCGTCACCGCGATCAGATTCGCCTCCGGCCATTCGCGCGAGGCCGTTCTGCGGCTGCAGTGCTCGAGACCGCGATGGCTGGCGATCTCCCGGCCGGCGCGGTCCGCGTCGCGAACCGTGACGGACCACTGGAACATGACGTCGGTCCGGCGCTTGATGGCTCCGCTCCCGCCGTCGTGGATCTGTTCGACATCCAGCGCGAAGCGGCCAAAAATCCCCTTGCTGGCCAGGGTGTCCGCGATCTCGAGAAAGCGCTTCTGCGAGGTCCGGGCTTCGATCGCGCGGCCACGCCAGAGATCAGTGTCGATCTCGTCCGGCGTGAATTCGCGCCGGAGTGCGAACAGGATCCTCCATTCCTCGTCGTCGAGGGAGACCTGGCGGGGCTCGATCCCGTTTCGCGGCTCTCCGCGCTTCGCTCCGTTGCCCGAGGCGACCGGGAAGACGGTGATCGGACTGAGGGCCACATAGGCTTCCGCGTCGAAGACCGTCCGCAGAAACTCACAATGCTTCTGGAGCGAGTGAGGATGGGGAACCTTGAGCGTGGTCCAGATGGACCAGTCCGGGTGGGGAGCGCCCGCTTCGGCGCCGCGCATGATGATGTGCGCGGTGAAGGGATCGCGGTCGACGAGAAATTGCCAGGCGTCGCCGATCTTCCATGGGGGGATTCGCCAGGCGACCAGGGCCCCCGGGGCGATGGTCGCTCCTCGGATCGTCTGACGCATTCTCCGGACCGCCCCGCTCCGGAGCATCGAGCGGAGCCGCGAAACCACGTCTTCCGCGTCGATCGATGCAGCCGCCGCGATGGCGGCGATCGGGTCCCGGCTGAAGGTTGGAAGAGCCTCACGCGCCGCCGCGAGAATCTCGCGGTTCAGCCCGTCGGCGATCGTTGCGGAACGGTCGATGGTCGAAGGGTCGGACATGGGTACGGAGCCCTCGTGAACGATGCGTCCTGGGAGCGCGGCCGCGAGCCTCGAGGATCTTTCGATCATCGACCGTGCATATACGGGTAGAAGTGACTGATGCCACCGGGGCTCGTGACGGGAGGCACAGCCTGGAATGACGGGAACCTTAGATTCTGAATCAGACTCCGCCCACGAATTCGGCTGACTGCGATCCGGGTTCGCAACGCTTCCCGGAGCGGAGCCCGATTG
This sequence comes from Thermoanaerobaculia bacterium, assembly GCA_046261635.1. Classification (GTDB taxonomy): domain Bacteria; phylum Acidobacteriota; class Thermoanaerobaculia; order Gp7-AA8; family Gp7-AA8; genus JBHEPS01. Next base: position 14,823 of record JBHEOL010000111.1, read on the forward strand.
AACAGCAGGCAGGGAGATGTGAGTATGAGCTCAGCGGATCGGCTGGAATCGTCCGGGCCGGAGCGGATCACCCGGGAGACCGCCGTTCGGCGGCTGCGGGACGTCCTCGTCCTGCTCACGGATGACGACCACTCGATCTGCCGGGTCGCGGCGGAGAAGAAGATCTTCTGCGGCGGATTCAGCCGCGACTCCGACGAGGAGCTGCGGCGGCGGTATCCCTGGCTGGTCGCCCGCAACCCGTCGAGCACGCGCGCGCAGATCGAGGAAGCGGCCAACCGATGGCAGATCTCGCGACAGGTGTTCGACGGTCTGCCGCTCGCGTGTGACGTTCAGAATCTCGAGCACGACACCTGCGACGGCTGGGATGAGTTCACCAACGCGGATCTCGCGCGATTCTGTCGCGAGCTGCTCCATGAAGACGTGATCGTCGAATCAACATCGGAGCTCTCAGGAGGCACCTCATGACAACAACTTTCGTCGTGCTGATCGCGGTGATCGTGCTGGCAGCCGGCATCATTGCGCTCGTTCGGTACTATCAGGAGCGCGGATCGCGCGTGATCACGTGTCCGGACAATCACGAGCTGGCCGGCGTCGAGGTCGACGCGGCGCATGCGGCTCTCACTTCGATCTTCAGGGGAACCTCGAAACTGCAGCTCTCCTCCTGTACCCGCTGGCCCGAAAAGGCCGGCTGCGATCAGGCCTGCCTGAAAGAGGTGGTCGACTCCCCGAACCACTGTCTGGTGCGCACGATCCTCGGCGACTGGTACCTCGGCCGGAATTGCGTCTATTGCGCGAAGCCGATCGGAGAGGTGAACTGGCACGACCACCGCCCGGCCCTCTACGATTCGGAACAGCGGAAGACCATCGAATGGATCGATGTCCGCCCCGAATTGGTCTATTCGGTCCTTGCGACTCACGAGCCGGTCTGCTGGAACTGCCATGTCGCCGAGAGCTTCCGCAGAGAGCATCCCGACCTGGTGACCGATCGCCCGGACCACCGGGCCACCGGCTCCTGAATTCGACCACAACCCGCAGGTAGGCGAAGCTTTCCAGCTTCGCTCACAGGAAGCGCGGCTTTCAGCCGCGTGGCGCGGGCGGGCTTGGAGACTCCGAGCCGAAGCTGGAAAGCTTCGTCTACTCCTGACCCCGTGACTCGCATCACCCGCCGCGGTGAGAGGGGTCATCCCTCTGTTGCCTCCAGGGTCTTACGCTGGTGATCGACCCGTTTCCGTTCGGGCGAGGAGGTTTCCCATGTGTCTCGGAGTTCCTGGCAGGGTGATCGAAGTTCACGGGGGAACCGCGCTCGTCGATTTCTGGGGAGTCCAGCGCGAAGTGAAGCTCGACCTGGTCGAGCAGAAACTCGAGCCGGGTGATTACATCATCAACCACCTCGGGTATGCCGTCCGCAGAATCTCCGACGACGCGATTTACGACACTCTCGCCCTTTATGAAGTGGTTCTCACCGAGGCGGGGGTCGATCCGATTGCGACCGACATCTTCTGCGAGATGACGCCGGGGCACGACCCGAAGGAAGCCTGACCCCTCAGTTGTGGCCGGCTCCTCCGCTATCTGCGGCGGAGAGTCCGGAGGTGGGCGACCAGGGCATCGACCTGCTGTTCGTTCAGAGCAGGGAACGCGGGCATCGCGGTACCCTTGACTCCACTCCGAATCGCGCTCCGGATGTCATCGTCGCTCCGGTATTGCTGCCAGGAGCGGGAGGTGAAATCGACACGGGAAGGCACCTGGCCCGAACCGTCTCCCGTCGTGCCATGGCAGACCGCGCAGTGAGCCGCGAAAAGAGAGGCTCCTTCGTTGCGTGCGGCCTCTTTCGCGGGTTCGCCGGCGCAGCCGGCCATCAGCGCCGCGAGCACAATCAGAAGGTGTCGAGGTTTCATGGCTGCTCCTCATGATCCCCCGCGGCAGATCCTTGTCGCCAGGCTGACGGCGGGGCCGGAAGGGGGGGGGCGGCCACCAAGCCGGAGCCGCCCCCGGGGGGGGGCGGCTTCGGAACAACGACATTATGGGGTGAATCGATCGGGATACGCCACTTCGGCTTACGCTACGGACGTCACAGTGTTGCCCGGTGCGTTCGTGGGATCTTGGCGAGAAGTATGGCGGTTAGGTATGGTGAGATTTCTGGAGGCGGGTTAAGAGTTGGAGGAGCCTCCATGGCGTATCCCGGACCCAGCCGCCCACGGGAGCGTGCTCTCGTGGAGCGACTGGTAATTCGATTTGCACGATGCAAAATTAAACAATTTTCATTTTGTGCAATATGACTGATGTCATGGCCCCTTGTGATTCGGGTCACCTGAGGGGTTTCGCGGGGCGCGGTCCAATCCACCGTAGCCGCGCAACCCCGCTCGAACCGGGGAAGAGAGGGCCGATGCGAACCTGTCTGCTAATCACGATCCTCCTGTCGTTCCAATCGTTTACGCCGCTTTTTGCCGTTGGTGCCGACCGTGTCGGCATGTATCGCTCGTGGGTGGGGACCCTCTCTCACGATTCGCTGGAGGGGCGGGGGGGGGGAAC
>JBHEOL010000115.1:0-10578 GCA_046261635.1 Thermoanaerobaculia bacterium
CAGTGGGAGAGCGGGAACGACGTGGCGATCGCCCGGGCGGCGCTGTCGGAGTGCGACGCTGCGGAGCTCGAGGGGCGGATGATCGACGAGATGAGCGGGGGGGAGAGGAAGCGGGTCGAGCTCGCGCGGGTGCTCGCGGGAGAGCCCGAGCTGTTGCTGCTCGACGAGCCACTGGCGGCGCTCGACGTCTCACATGTGCAGCACCTGGCGCGCCTGCTGCGGGCGGTGGCGGGTCAGTCGGGCCGCACGGTGGTGTTCGTGGCGCACGACCTGAACTGGAGCGGCGCCCTCGCCAGCCGCATGGTGGTCATGAAGGGCGGCCGAATTCTGGCGGACGGAGTCCCGGCCGCGATTCTGGGGGAGAGCCTGATCGAGGAGGCCTTCGGGCTTCGCGCCAGGGTCGTCGAAGCGGGCGGACGCCGATGGATCGTCCCGGCGGAATGACCGCATAAACCGCACCGGCGCTTTGTTATCATCGGCACCCGCCGGGATTGGTGGGCGCGCGCATGATCCGATTCGAGGACATTCTCGACAAGATCGAGAGCTACAAGCCCGGCTTCGACGAGGAGCTGCTCCGCCGCGCCTACATTTTCTCGGCCATGGCGCACAAGGATCAGGTCCGCCGCTCGGGCGAGCCTTACCTGGTGCACCCCCTCAACGTCGCTTTCGTCCTCGCGGAGATGAAGCTCGACGAGACCTCGATTGCCGTCGGCCTGCTGCACGACGTGATCGAGGACACCCTGACCACGAGGGAAAAGCTCGAGGAGCTGTTCGGCCCGGACGTCGCCGAGATCGTCGAGAGCCTGACCAAGATCTCCCGCTACGCCTACGTCAGTCGTGAGGAAGAGCAGGCCGAGACGTTCCGCAAAATGATCCTGGCGATGGTCTCGGACCTTCGCGTGGTGCTCGTGAAGCTGGCGGACAGGCTCCACAACATGCGCACTCTTCACCATCTCCCCGAGGACCGGCGGATGCGGATCGCCCAGGAGACGATGGAGATCTATGCCCCCATCGCCAACCGCCTCGGCATGGGGAGGATCAAGTCCGAGCTCGAGGACCTCGCCTTCCGCTATCTCCAGCCCCGCGAATACGCCGAGCTGACCAGCGCAGTGACCGAGAAGATGGAGGTGTCGGCCGACATCGTCGAGCGCCTCCGGGCGACCATCGAAGAGAAGATGCGGGAGAACGAGATCGAGATCGAGGTCAGCGGCCGCGTCAAGGCTCTGCACTCGATCTGGCTCAAGCTCCGCCGCCAGGGCATCGATATCGGCCAGATCTACGACTATCTCGCCTTCCGCATCACGACCGGGTCGGTCAAGGACTGCTACGCGGCCCTCGGCATCATCCATCAGACATGGCGCCCCGTTCCGGGCCGGATCAAAGACTACATCGCGATGCCGAAGCCCAACTTCTACCAGTCGCTTCACACGACGGTGGTGGCCGAGAAGGGGCAACCCTTCGAGGTCCAGATCCGAACGCGCGAGATGGACCTGATCGCGGAACAGGGGATCGCGGCGCACTGGAAATACAAGGAAGGGCGGGTCAGCGCTTCGGCTGACGACCAGGCCTTCCTCTGGCTTCGCCAGCTCGTGGAGTGGCAGCACGAAATCAAGGATCCCAAGGTGTTCATGAACTCGCTCCGGATCGATCTCTATCCGGACGAGGTCTACACTTTCACCCCCAAGGGCGATGTGTACGCATTTCCGCGGGGGGCGACCCCGCTCGATTTCGCCTACCGGATCCACACCGATCTCGGCAACCGCTGTGTCGGCGCGCGCGTGAACGGCAAGCTCGTCCAGCTCCGCAGCACTCTGAAGAACGGCGACATCGTCGAGATTCTCAGCGCGCCCAATCAGACCCCGAGCCGCGAGTGGCTTTCGCTCGTGGTCACCTCACGGGCCCGGCACAAGATCCGGCACTGGCTCAACACCGAGCAGAAGACGCGGTCGATCGAGCTCGGCCGGAAGCTCGTCGAGAAAGAAGCCCGGAAGTTCCGGGTCCCGATCCGGAAACTGATCGCCGAGAACGCCCTCGACGGCGTGCTCGCCGAGAACTCCTACGCCCGGATCGACGATCTGTATGCCGATGTCGGGTACGGAAAGCTGTCGGCCCGCAGCGTGGTAGAGCGGTTCTTCCCCGATGACGACAAGCGGGCCGAGGAGACGCCGAGCGCCTTCCGGGACGCGGTGCGGAAAATCTTTCCTTTCGGCGGCAGTCCCCCGATCAAGGTCAAGGGGTTTGACGAGCTGATGACCTATCTCGCCAAATGCTGCAACCCGTTGCCGGGAGAGGAGATCGTCGGCTACGTGACGCGGGGAAAGGGGGTCGCGGTCCACTCGGTCAGTTGTCCGAACGTCCGCAACCTCATGTTCAACCCCGACCGGGAGATCGCCGTGGAGTGGGGAAACAAGGAGCCTGCCCACTACCGCATCGATCTCGAGGTTCGGATCGAGGATCGGACGGGGATGCTGGCCAAGGTCGTCTCCCAGATCGCCAACCTGAAGACGAATATCCGGAACATCGAGGCGCGGACGGCCGATGGGCGGGGGGCGATCGACCTGACGGTCGAGATCTCCGACCTGCGCCACCTGGAGAAGGTGATCAAGGGGATCTCGAATCTGGACGGGGTGATCGAAGTTCAGAGGAAGTACAACGCGCGCCAGGCGACGGCGTGAAGAACACGGGGACTGGGGGCTAGGGGTCAGGGGCCAGGAAAGGCAACGACGAGAACAGAGACTAGGGACTGGGGGCTCAGGGACGAGCAACGACGGCATCTTCTGCCGTTGCCTTTCCCTGACCCCTAGTCCCTAGTCCCTAGTCCCTAGTCCCTGCCTTTTACCTTACCGCTTTTTGGATCCGGTTGGAACGGATGCAGCGGGTGCAGACCTGCATCCGGCGGGCAGCGCCGTTGACCAGCACGCGGACGCGCTGGAGGTTCGGCAGCCAGCGCCGGCTGGTGACGTTATTTGCGTGGCTCACCTGGTTTCCGAAGACCGGGGTCTTGCCGCAGACTTCACATTGCTTGGCCATGTTTTGAGAACTCCTTCGTGCCGAACGGCAGATTCTAGTGAGCGGGGCGTCCGGTGGCAAGTAGGTCGTGCCACGGCGAACCCCGCCGTATATCTTTTTGCGACTCTTAATGTTGTCGAGTTGACACCACTCTGGAAACCGTGTAATTTCCCATCAAACTTCACTTCCCACGGGCATTAAGGGACGAAGAGCCACGACCGAAAAAAACGCTGAGAAGTGTGAGATGGATGGGGTGAGCGGTGTTCTTCTCAAAGAGCAAACATATCGTCGGGCTTGATATCGGCTCTTCCGCGATCAAACTCGTCGAGCTGAAGGAAAAGAAGCAGGGTTCCTATCAGCTCGTCAAGATCGGCTTGGAGCCTCTCTCTCCTGAAGCGATCGTCGATGGATCCATCATGGACTCCTCGATGGTCGTCGATACGATTCAACGACTCAACAGCTCGTTGAACGTCAAGAATTCCAATTACGGGACCTCCCTGTCGGGGCACTCGGTCATCATCAAGAAGATCTCCCTGCCGGCGATGTCGGCGGAAGAGCTCGGTGAGTCGATCCAGTGGGAGGCCGAGCAGTACATCCCCTTCGATATCAATGACGTCAATCTCGATTACGTCCCCCTGACGACCCCGGGCTCGGGGGAGAACATCGACGTGATCCTGGTCGCGGTCAAGAAGGAAAAGATCAACGACTATACGTCGGTGATCGCTCAAGCCGGAAAGAGCCCCCAGCTGGTCGATGTCGACGCCTTCGCCGTGCAGAACGCCTGGGAGGCCAACTATCCCGTCGAAGAGGGACGGGTCATGGCGCTGGTGAACATCGGGGCCTCGGTCACGAACGTCAACATCATCTCGGGAACCTCCTCGCTGTTCTGGCGGGACATCACCTTCGGGGGCAATCAGTACACGGACGCGATTCAGCGCGAGCTGAGCCTCTCGTTCGCGGAAGCGGAGGGCCTCAAGCGGGGACAGGCGGCCGGGGACCATACGATCCAACAGGTGATTCCGATCCTGAACTCGGTTTCGGAGGATTTCGCCAGCGAGCTGCGCAAGACCCTGGATTTCTTCACGGCGACCTCGGGCGCAGAGCGGGTCGATGCGATCATGCTCGCGGGCGGTGGGGCGAGCGTGCTGAACCTGGAAACGATCCTCCGCGACAAATTCGGTATCGAGGTCGAGGTCATGAACCCCTTCAGGAACATCAGCTTCAACGAGGGAGAGTTCAACCCGGAGTGGATCTCGGACATCGCTCCTAGCATGGCGGTCGCGGTGGGGCTGGCGATCCGGAAGGTGGGCGACGCGTGATCAAGATCAATCTTTCGCGGGAAGGACGTGGATCCGCCAGGACGGCGGCCGCCGCCCCCGGCGCGGCGAGCGGGATGGGTGCAGGTCCGGCGAACGTCAACAACATTCTCGTGGTGACGCTCCTCGTGCTCGGTCTGTTGATCGGCGGAGGATGGGCGGCCCTGAAGTGGAACGATCGGAACAACAAGAGGGCTACGGTCGCCACGATGCAGGCCGAGGCCGACAATCTCCGCAAGATCATCGAGGAAGTCGAGCGTTTCGAGCGACGCCGTGATTCGCTGGAGAAGCGGATCGCGCTGATCAATCAGCTCAAGCAAAACCAGAAGGGGCCCGTGCGTCTGCTCGACCACATCAGCCGCGCGCTCCCGGATCTGGTCTGGCTCGATACGATGACGCTCGCGGGATCGCAGATCACCATCGCCGGCCGGACGTTGAATCCGAACGCCGCGGCGACGTTCGTCGAGAATATCAAGGCGGATGCGATGTTCGACGAACCAGAGTTCAGCACGCTATCGGCAGACGCCGGCGGGCAGGCCGGAGTCAACGTCTACCGGTTCGAGATGAGGTTCAACTTCCGTTATCTGGCCGAGGCGGAGACCGCCTCTTCAGAGGCTGGGGCGGCCGACGCTGCAGATGAGGCGCCGCAGGCCTGAGGGCGGGGAGGAACGGGATGGCCATGGACGTCAACAGCCTTCAGGGGAAACCGTGGTACTACGGTCTGGGAGTCGGCCTTCTGCTGATGGCCCTCGCCATCGGCGTCCTCTATTACATGCCGATCCGCGGCTTGAACGAGGAGATCGTGGGCCTCGAAGCCCAGATGGACGTGCTCGAAAGGGACATCCTCGCGGGCCGCTCGGCCCAGCAGAGGCTTCCGCAGCTTCGCGACGAGGCACAGCAGCTCGAAGCCGAGCTCGACAAGCTCCGCCGCATTCTTCCTTCCTCCCGCAACACGGAGGAGTTGATCAAGAAATTCAAGTCCCTCGTCGATCAGGGGGACTTCGTCCTCCAGCAGCTGACCTTCCCGAGCCTCACCGACGCAGCTCCCGCCGCCGATTCCGAGGAAGGTACTCCGGTCGAGGAGATTTACGCGGAGTGGCCCGTTCAGGTCCGGCTCGAGGGGCGGTACCACGATCTGGCCGTGCTGTTCAGCCGGCTCGCCAACTTCTCGAGAATCGTGAACGTCGAGCAGTTCACCATTACGGCGATCCCGTTACAGCTCGAGCGGACAATCGCGGCCGAATTCACGGCGAAGACATTCGTCTATCGCGAGCCTGCGAACGAGCAGGCGAGCGGCCAGCCGGGGGGGAACTGACGTGAAGTCGACACCTCTGACGATCCTGACCCTCGCGGCGATGCTGGCCGCGCCCCTGGCCGTTGCGCGCCAGGAGGCCGTGCCGGAACCGCCGGTGCCGGCCGCGCAGCAGACGCTCGAAGAGAACCTCCAGGACATCCTCGAGGAGCCCTCGGGAACCGATACGTATCGCTACGATCCGCAGGGGCGCCGCGATCCGTTCCGTTCGCTCGTCGGCCCGTCGCGCCCGATCGAGCGAGGAGATCGCCCGGAAGGCGTTCCGGGATTTCTGATCGATGAAACCGATCTGCAGGGTGTCGTGCAGACTCGGGCGGGAATGGTCGCTATGATCAAGGGGCCTGACAACAAGGGTTATCTGGTCCGAGTCGGAGACAAACTTTACGACGGTGAGGTCATCCGGGTGGATAAGCAATCCGTCGTGTTCCGGCAGGAAGTGAACGATCCGACCAGGATCGAACGTTTCCGGGAAGTGGTGAAGGATCTCGTGCCGGAGTCACAGAGAAATCGTCCTTAGTGGACTGGCCGAGGCCGGCCAGGGGTGGAGGGTTGCGTGATGGTGAAGGTGGGAAAAGGGATGAACCGACTCCAATTGATGGTCGCAGCGTTGCTGACCGTCTCGCTCGTCGGTTGTGCCTCGAGCGCGCCGCAGACGCCGAGTGCGCCTCCGACCGCACCTGCCCAGGCTGATGTCTCACGCCAGGGCGATGCGATGTCGCTGAGGTCCGTGCGGGTGGAAAATCAGCCCGAGGCGCGGGTGATTGTCGAAACCGATGGAAGGCCGGCCTACACGGGATATCACCCGCAGCCGGACGTCTACGTGGTCGACCTTCTGAAGACGGTCAAGCAGCCGGGTCTGGTCCTTCCCACCAACCTTCCGGCTTATGTGGCCTCGATCAGCGCCGACGAAGTCCTCGAGCTCGGAAAACCGTTGACGCGCGTGACCGTGAGGTTCCGTGAGCCCGTCGGCGCCTGGGCGAGCGCATCCGGCAACGGAGTCGAGATCGGCTTCGAGCCCCCGGCCGCCGCTCCCTTCGTTCCTTCCGCGACCGAGCCGGAAATCGAGGTCGCAGAAATCGAGCAGGAGCCCCATCCCCTGGAAGTCAGCGTACCGGTGGAAACGCCAGTACTGCCGCGTGCTCCGGTGCCAGTCGCATCGAATCCCGCCACCCGCCTGGACGGCATCACCACCAACGGCTCCGGCGACTCCCTGTCGATCGCGCTCGAATCGGACGGCCGTCTCGAATATCACACCTTCAAACTGACCAACCCCCTTCGGCTCGTCGTCGATCTGAAGGGCACAACGAACAAAGTAGGTCAGTCCACGATCCAGATGAACGATCCGTTCGTCCGTCAGATCCGCGTGGCGCAGTTTCAGTCCCAGCCCGAGCCGATCACCCGCGTGGTGCTCGATCTCGACGAGCTGCCTGAGCATCACGTGCGGCTCGAGGGACGGAATCTGATCGTCGATTTCGGAACCGGCCCGAGAGCGCCGGTCCGGACGGCAGAAGCGGAACCGAGGGTTACGGCCGCACCCGTGCGTCCCGCCCCGGCGAGCTCGATCGCAGAGATCGAGCCGATCGCTCCCGCTTACGTCCCGACCGAGCGTGCCGTGATCCGTGGGCCTCAGGTCTCGCCGGCGAATATTCCGGAGCTGACCGAAGCGTCGAACGTGACGACCCCTCGGCCCGCGCCCGACCTGTTGGACGCCGACCGGGAGAACGTCTTCCTCGGAGATGCAGGGCCGGAGGTCATCGGCGGAATCATGCAGACCACCGAGCGGCGTCTCAGCCCGGGTGACCGGATCTACAGCGGCGACCCGATCGATCTCGAACTGACGAACGCCGACATCAAGGACGTGCTGCGCACGTTCGCCCAGCTCACCGGGCTGAACATCGCGATCGACCCGAACGTGCAGGGGCAGGTGACGGTTTCTTTCGTCGAAGTGCCGTGGGATCAGGCTCTGGACACGATTCTCCGGCAGAACGGGCTGACCTACACGATCGACGGAAACGTCATGCGCGTAGGAACGCTGGACCGGATCGCTGCCGAAGAAGTGCAGACGCGCCGGCTGCGCGAAGAAGAGCGACTCAACGTCGACCTCACGACCGTAATCAAGCGGCTTTCCTACGCGAAGGCTGACGTGGCTGCAGGCCTTGTTACCGGGCTCGCATCGCCGCGGGGCAAGATCATCGTCGATCAGCGGACCAACCAGCTGATCATCACCGACGTGCCGCAGTACATCCCGACGATGTTGAATTTGATCGAGAACATCGACATCGCGACGCCTCAGGTGCTGATCGAGGCGCGGATCGTCGAAACGACGAAGACGTTCGCCCGTCAGCTCGGAGTGAACTGGGGATTCCAGGGGACGGCGGATCCGGCGCTCGGTTCCGGAACTGGACTCGTGTTCCCGAACCGGATCGACGTCGTCGGCGGACCTTTCAACTTCGGAGCGGGTAACCCGGTCCTCGATCTCTCGTTCGGAAGTGTTCTCGGAACCTTCGATCTCGACCTCACTCTGACCGCGGCCGAGAACGAGGGCCTGGTCAGGATCATCTCCGCGCCGAAGGTCATGACCCAGGACAATCAGCCAGCCGAGATCCAGAGCGGACTCCAGATTCCGTTCCAGACGCGCGTGAACTTCACGACGACCGTGAGCTTCATCGACGCGACTCTCCGGCTTTCGGTGACTCCGCAGATCACTGCCGAGGACACGGTCATCATGGACATCCAGGTTCAGAAGGTGGAACCGCTGTCGGGTCTCGACGTGGCCGGAGCAACGAACCCGCCGCTCTCGACCCGCAGAGCCCAGACGCGTCTGATGGTCCGGGACGGCGGGACGACGGTGATCGGCGGCATTTACCAGTCGACCGACAACAACGCGGAAAACCGGCTGCCGTTCTTGCACCAGATTCCGGTTCTGGGAAATCTCTTCAAGAGCCGGCGCGTCGAGAACCGGAACGATGAGCTGCTGATCTTCATCACGCCGCGCATCGCGAGGAACATCTGAGCAGGCTATCGAGAGGCGAGGCCGGGTCGAACGCCCGGGAGGGTGGAGGAGCGAGGCTTATGAAGACCAACGGAATCAAGAAGCTGATGGCACTGGCGACGATGCTGGTGGCGGGGCTGCTCCTTTCGTGCGAGGGCGCTGCGAACGAGCCCGCGCCGGTCGACCTCGTCGCCTCTTGGGACGAGCCGATTCACGTGGTCGACTTCAACGACCCGGAATGTCCGAGCCTCGGGACGATCACCTTGCGTGCGATTGCGAAGGGTTCGGTCGAGAACGCCAACTTTCTGGACGTTCAGCTCCGGGCGTATCGGGTCAGCTATCGACGCCGGGATGGCGGCACGCTGGTGCCGGCCTCGTTCACGAGGACGATTTCGCTGCTGGTGCCGAGCGGCGGTGCGGCGACGTCGTTGGGGAGCTTTCTGGCCTTCGAGCCGGGCGCGCTCAACCAGGCGCCATTCGCGGCACTGTTCCCGGTCAATGGAGGGATCGACCCTGAAACCGGAAAGCGGTCGATCGACATGGATCTGATCATTGATTTTTATGGCGAGACGCTCTCGGGTGAGGGCGTCAATGCCCGCGCGCAGACCGCAATCACGTTCTGCGCCGGCTGCGGAGGCTGCGTCTAGCCGATCCGACCAGAGCGGGTGGGGGCCCGGCCGTGAGCCGGGGGTCCATGGAGAGGATTAGGGGGTCAGGATGAGTCGCTTGAGGAAATGGCCGGTCGTACCAGCGGTACTGGTGATGATTCTGCTCGCGTTTGCGGGCTGCGAAGGCGAATCGCCCACCGAGCCGCCGCGCGGCGGAGATTCGGGTGGTGGCACCACGCCCCCGCCGACGGACGCGTCGATTGCGCTGACCGTGTCGAACCCGTCCCCGCTGGTCGGTTCAACGTCGACGATCACGGCGAACGTCACCCTGGGTGGCCAGCCGGTCCCGAACGGGACGGCCGTCGAGTTCAGCACCACGCTCGGCTCCTTCGTCGAGGCGAACGCCGACTCCACGATCCGGACGACCACTGATGGAAGAGCTTCGGTCGTGCTGACGTCGAACGCCGCCGGCACCGCCGTCGTCACCGTTCGCGTCAACAATGCCAGCGCGGTTGCCCAGATCACCTTCCAGCAGTCGACGGAGTCTCCTCCGGCGGATACCGCCCCGGCAATCACCGCGATCAGTCCGTCGAAAGGGAAACCCTCGGGCGGCGATCTCGTCATCATTTCCGGTCGTAACTTCACCTCGCCCGTTCGCGTCCTGTTCGGCGACCAGCCTGCATCGGTGGTCTCGCAGACGGCGAACGAAATCCGCGTCGTGAGCCCCGCCATCACGCTCGGACTCGAGGAGCAGGCGCGGGACGTCACCATTACAGTCATCACCCAGGCCGGTTCGGCCGGCGAACAGCAGGCGACCGGAGGGCCGTTCCGTTACGAGCTCCAGATCCTCACGCCTCTCATCTACCACGTCAGTCCCTCTTCGGGGCCGAACGAGGGGAACACACGGGTCACGATCTTCGGGGAGGGTTTCCAAGCCCCCGTCAAGGTCTTCTTCGGAACGGGCGGCGCCGCGGGCGCTTCCCTGACCGATCAGGTCGAGGCGTCCGTACAGCAGGTCAGCTTCGGACAGATCATCGTGCTCACGCCTCCGGCTCTCGGGCTGGGCGCCGAGCTCGCCAACCAGCAGGTCGCGGTGCGCGTGCTGAACGTCAACTCCAATAAGGACGCGGTGCAGACGCAGGCGTTCCGCTATGGACCGCTCATGCGCATCACCGCGGTCAGCCCGACCCAGGGGCTGGCCACCACCTCTACACGAGTCACCATCGACGGGTGGGGCTTCGACGACCCGGTCGCGGTGTCCCTCGGCGGAGTCGCTGCCCAGGTCATCTCGGTCACCGGAACGAAGATCATCGTTCAGACCGGCCTCCCGGTCATCGAGAA
>JBHEOL010000152.1:0-7104 GCA_046261635.1 Thermoanaerobaculia bacterium
GTCTGCACCGCGCGCTTGATCCCTCCGACCGCCTTCGACGCCTTGTTCGGCGGCGTGAAACCGAGAGCGTACTCCATCACCCGGTCCCACCACGGCCTTCCGTCCTCGCCGTCCGGCCACACATAATTCACGATTCCGAGCCGCTGCGCCTCCTCGAACGTCATCAGGCGCCCTTCCACCATCAACTCGATCGACTTCGACTTGCCGACCAGGCGCGACAGGCGCTGCGTGCCACCGGTCCCCGGAAGGACGCCGAGCGAGACTTCCGGCAGGCCGATCTTTCCCGCCCCCTCCCTCGCGATCCGGATGTCCGCCGCCAGCGCGATCTCCAGGCCGCCGCCGACGCAGTGGCCGTTCAGCGCGGCGATCACGAGCTTCGGCGTCTGCTCGAGCCGCAGCATCGTCTCGTTCGCATGAAGGCAGAAGTAGTATTTGAACGCCGGAGTCACCTCGGAGAGCATCCCGATGTTCGCCCCCGCCGAGAAGAACTTCTCCCCCGCGCCCCGGATGACGATCACATGGACCGCCTCGTCCATCCGCGCCTCGAGGATCGCGGAATCGAGCTCCTTGTTCATCTCGTAGGTGTAGGTGTTCGCGGGCGGATCGCTCAACTCCAGGATCGCGACGCCTTTTTCCACGCGGTACTGCACAAGTTTTCCGCTCAACGGAGACTCCTTACGGCCAGATGAATTGGGGCCGCATTGTAGCAACCAGGGGCCAGGGGCTGGTGGCCAGGGGAAGCAAAGGACAAACCAGAAGCCAGAAGAAAAGTCAGAAGGCAGAAGGCAGAAGGCAGAAGTCAAGGCCTCGGGGGTGTTGGCAGCGGACGAAGGATCTCAAAATGAGAAGACCGCGTTGGCCGGTGCGGGAGAAACGCGCCCGTCGCGGGATCCTGCCATTTTGAGATCCTTCGGTCGCGCTCGCCGTCATCGCTTGGCGACCCTGCCCACGGCGCTCCCTCAGGATGACGCACGGAACCTTTGATCCTGCTTTTGATTCTACTTCTGCCTTCTGCCTTCTGCCTTCTGACTTGTGCCTTCCCTCGCCCCTAGCCCCCAGCCCCTCGCCTCTCACCACTTCGCGACGATCGCGGCGGACAGAATCTGATCGGTGTCATCGAACCCATCGACCGGCTCGTTGTAGAAATTCAGCGCGTGCGACAGCTTCAGAGAAAAGAGCTCGGTCAGCCGGGATGAAATCGACGCCAGGTTTCCGATCCTGAAGTCGTCCGCATCCTCGAGGTTGAACATGAGTGAAAAATCCTCTGCGAGCTCGGCGTTCTCCGAGAACTTCCAACGGTAAACGACGCCTCCCCTGCCGGTGGCGAAGTCGAGCTCTTCACCCGAGACTCGGTTCTCCAGCGTGTAGCCGGCGCCTGCCTCCAGCCGCAGCTCCTGCGCCTCTTCCTCGATCACCTTGAATGCGAGACCGCCTTCCAGAAAGGCGCGCGAGTCGATCCCGGCGAAGGTATTCGACAACCAGTTCGCCCGGCCGTAGCCGGCCATCCGGGGGTTGATCTCTCGGGCGACCCCGAGAATCGCGCTGAGCGCCTCGGCCGTCTTTTCCCCCTCGGTCTCCGTCGTCACGAACGCGGCCTTGAGCTCGGCCTCCCACGGAAGCGGCTTCCAGAACAGCTCCGCCCCGAGACCGAGCGAGCTCCCGTCTGTATTGCCCGAGATCGACACGAACGAAAGCTCACCGCTTCCCGACCAGAGCGGCGGCGGCTCTTCCTGCGCCAGGAGTGGGCAGCCGAGCAGTGCAATGGCCAGCAGGGTGGTGGGGAAAAGGGGGTTGTGCCGACTCATGGGCCCAATCGTAACGGAGGAAGGAAACAGAACGAACCGATCTGAGAGGCCCGAGAGTCCGAGCGGCTTCATTCGTCCCTGACGTTCTTCCCCATGATTTTCTCCCTCGATTCGTCCCAGAAGCGTCACGCCTGGTTTCCAGAAATGTCGGCTTCAATCCAGATTCGTCATCCGTCAATTGATAGCATTCCGGCCGCGAAACCCCGGCAAGCCGGGGAAGGCAATCTCGAAAGGAACATCCCATGCGTCTTTGGTTTGCGTTCGTCAGCCTCCTGCTGGCGGCATTTCCCGTAGCAGCCCAGAACAACGACGAGCTGACGCGGCTGCTCAGGCAGCCCGACATTCATCAGGACCTCGTCGCCTTCGTCCATGCGGGTGACATCTGGATCGCCGGCGCCGAGGGAGGCATCGCAAGACGGCTGACCTCGCACGAGGGGCTCGAGCAGTTCCCGAAATTCTCGCCCGATGGAGCGTGGATCGCGTTCACCGGCGAGTACAGCGGAACGACGCAGGTCCACGTGATCCCATCCGCGGGCGGCGAGCCGCATCAGCTGACCTTCTACAACGACGTGGGACCGCTTCCGCCGCGCGGCGGGGTCGACAACCGAGTGGTCGACTGGACCCCTGACGGGAAGTCGATTCTGTTTCTTCCGCACCGCCTCCCATGGGGCGACCGAATGGGAGTCCACTACACGATTCCGGTCGAGGGAGGAATGGAGCATCCAGTCGGCATTCCCGAAGGGAGTGGCGGGTCGTACTCGCCGGATGGCCGACGCATCGCCTACACGCCGATCGAGCGTGAGTTCCGCACGTGGAAACGCTATCGCGGAGGGCGGGCGCAGGACGTCTGGATCTGGAACGTCGCGAGCCGCACCGCCGAGCAGATCACCACCGACAAGGCGACCGACAATCAACCCGTCTGGGTCGGAAACACGATCTACTTCACCTCGGACCGCGAGCCGTCGATGCGCCTGAATCTCTGGGCGTACGACACCGGCACGAAACGCGTGCGCAAGGTGACCGACCACCAGGACTACGACGTCCTGTGGCCGAGCGGAGACGCGCAGCGCGTCGTCTACGAGCAGGGCGGCTATCTCTGGCTGTTCGACCCCGCAACGAGTGCTTCGACCCAGATTCCAATCCGCGTCCATGGCGACTTCAAGAATGCCGTTCCGCGGTTCATCAACGTGAAGGGCGACATCCAGACCGTCAGAATCTCTCCATCGGGAGCGCGCGCGCTGCTGGAAGCACATGGAGACGTCTTCACGGTTCCCGCCGAGGAAGGAGAGATCCGCAACCTGACGACGACCCCGGGAATCCGCGAAATGGATCCCACATGGTCCCCCGACGGCCGCATGGTCGCGTATCTGAGCGACCGGACCGGCGAGTACGAGATCTGGGTCCGCCCCTCGGATGGAAGCGGGGAAGAGCGCCAGGTGACCCGAGGCAACGACGTCTGGCGGTTCGCCCCGGTATGGTCGCCGGACAGCCGCAAGCTCGCGTTCGCGGACAAGACGGCAAGCCTCAAGTGGGTCGACGTTGCCTCGGGCCGCATCACGACCGTCGACCGCGGCGATTACGGCGCCATCAACGAGTTCGCCTGGGCGCCGGACTCCAACTGGATCGCCTACACCCGGATGGGCGAAACCCGTTTCGGCTCGATCTGGGCTTACTCGCTCGCCAGCGGAGCGAAGAGCCAGATCACCAGCAGCTTGACCGACGACCGCAACCCGGTCTTCGATCCGAGCGGGAAGTACCTCTACTTCCTCTCCGACCGCGATTACAACCTCACTTTCAGCGGCTACGAGTTCAACTACGTCTACACCAACCCCACGCGAGTCTACGTCGGCATTCTCTCGAAAGACGGCCCTCCCCTTTTCCTTCCCGAGAGCGACGAGGAAAAACCGGCGGCCGAACCCGCTGAGCCCAAAAAGGAGACGAGCCCCGCATCAACGACCCCGGAGGCCGTGACCGTCTCCATCGACCCCGAACGATTCGAGAATCGTATCCGCGCGATTCCGGGCGAGCCGGGGAACTATCGGCGGCTGGCCGCCGACGCCAAGGGCGTCTACTACCTGACCGGCGACGGAGCACAGACCGCGCTCGAGTACTACAACGTCACCGACAAGAAGAAGGAAACGATTCTCTCCGGAATCAACGGCTACGAGCTCGCGGCCGGCCGCGCTAAGCTGATCTGGTGGAACGGCGAGAGCTACGGGATCGTCGAGGCGAAGCCCGGCCAGGACACGAGCAAGCCGCTCGATCTCGCGAAGCTCGACATGAAGATCGACCCGCGGGCCGAATGGGCGCAGCAGTTCGCCGACGCGTGGCGGATTCTCCGCGACTTCTTCTACGACCCCAACATGCACGGGCTCGACTGGAACCTGATGCGCGAGCGGTACGGAGCACTCGTCCCCCACGTCGCCCATCGCACCGATCTCGATTACATCCTCGGCGAGCTCGGAGGCGAGCTCGATGCGGGTCACGTTTACGTCTCGAGCGGCGGCGGAGAGCAGATCACGCGGACCGACAACGGCCTTCTCGGCGCCATCGTCGTGGAGGATCCCTCCGGCTACTTCCGGGTGCAGAAGATCTTCCCGGGTGAGAACTGGCATTCGGACTTCCGCTCACCGCTGACCGAGCCGGGAGTCGATGTCCGCGAGGGGGACTACATCCTCGCCGTCGACGGCCGGACGACTCTCGGCGTCGACAACTTCTATCGGCTTCTCGAGAACAAGGCCGACCGCGTCGTGACCCTGCGCGTCGGCCCGCGCCCCTCGCTCGACGGATCGCGCGAGGAGCAGGTACGCCCGATCAAGCAGGAAACGAACGTCCGCTATCTCGACTGGGTCGAGTCGCGCAGGCGGTACGTCGAGGAGAGGTCCGGAGGCCGGATCGGCTACATCCATCTGCCCGACACGGCCCAGGAAGGAAACCGGGAGCTGTTCAAGGGCTTCCTTCCTCAGGCGAACAAGGATGCGCTGATCATCGACGACCGCTATAACGGCGGGGGATTCATCCCCGACCGGATGATCGAGCTTCTCGACCGCCCGGTGCTCAGCTACTGGGCTCGCCGGAACATCAAGCCATTCGTCACGCCTGGATTCGCACACGCCGGACCGAAGGCCGTCCTGATGAACGGCTACTCCTCTTCCGGTGGGGATGCGTTCCCATACTACTTCCGCGAGCGCGGCCTCGGGCCGCTGATCGGAACCCGGACGTGGGGCGGCCTGATCGGCATCACCGGCGGGCCGTCACTCATGGGAGGCGGGTCGATCACCGCCCCCTCGTTCCGCTTCTTCGACACGAAGGGGATGTGGGCGGTGGAAGGGGTCGGCGTGGAGCCGGACATCGTCGTGGTCGATCACCCCGACCAGGTCGCCCGGGGAATCGACCCCTCGCTCGACAAGGCGATCGCGGTCCTTCTGGAGGAGCTGCGGAAAAATCCGCCGGCGCCGGTCGTCGTACCGACCGCGCCAGGCTCGCGGTAATCGCCGGGGATGACATAATCCGCTCCGTGGACGACGATCTCAAAATCCAGTTTGCAAGTGACAACACCGCGCCGGTGCTCCCCGAGGTCTGGGAGGAGCTCCAGCGGGCGGACCGCGAGCCGCGCTACGCCCTCGGTTATGGAGACGACCCGGTCACGGCCGAGGCGACGAGGCTGATCCGGGAGCTGTTCGAGACCGACTGCCAGGTGTTCTTCGTATTCAACGGCTCGGCGGCGAACTCGCTCGCGCTCGCATCGATGACCCGCTCCTGGCACGGAGTGCTCTGCCACCCGTTCTCCCACGCGGAGACCGACGAGGCCAACGCCCCCGAGTTTTTCACCGGCGGGGCGAAGCTGATTCACGTGGATGGGCCCGCGGGCAAGATCGATCCGGAGTCGATCCCTCCCCTGCTCGAGCGGGGGCATGGGATTCACTCGGCGAAGATCACGGCGGTCACGATCACGCAGGCGACCGAAGTCGGCGCGGTCTACACGAGCGCCGAGGTCCGCGCCCTGACCTCGCTTCGGGAGCGCCCGGGGCTCGAGGCGCTGCGCTTTCACATGGACGGGGCGCGTTTTGCGAACGCGATCGCAGCGCTCGGCATCGCGCCGGCCGAGGCGACCTGGAAGTCGGGAATCCGCGCGCTGAGTCTCGGTGGAGCGAAGAACGGCCTGACGGCGACCGAGGCTCTTGTATTTTTCGATCGCGAGCTCGCGATCGAGTTCGAGTGGCGGCGGAAGCAGAGCGGTCAGCTCGCATCGAAGATGCGCTACCAGGCCGCGCCGTGGATTGCGGTGCTGCGCGACGGGGCGTGGCTGCGGCACGCCTCCCACGCGAACCGGTGCGCGCGCCGGCTCGGGGAAGGACTCGCCTCGATCCCCGGCATGGACCTGCGCTTCCCGGTCGAAGCGAATGCGGCTTTCGTCTCCATGCCCCAGGCCGTGGCGCAGGAGCTGCACGACCGCGGGTGGCATTTCTACCCGTTCAGCGTCGCCCGGGCCTGGCGTTTCGTCTGCAACTGGGCGACGACCGACGAGGCGATCGATGGGTTGCTCGCGGATGCCCGCTCGATCGCGGAACGTCTTTGAGTCGCCCGTTAACGTGAAATTTCTTCGATGACTCCTCTCTATCTCATCGCCGGATTCGTGCTGCTGGTCGTCGGCGCGGAAACTCTCGTCCGGGGCGCGACCCGCATCGCCGTCGTCGCGGGAATCAGTCCTCTCGTCATCGGGCTGACCGTCGTCGCCTATGGAACGAGCGCGCCGGAAGCCGCCGTGAGCGTCATGTCGAGCCTCGGGGGCCAGCCCGACATCGCGATCGGGAACGTCATCGGCAGCAATATCGCCAACATCCTCCTGATTCTGGGCCTGTCGGCGATCGTTGCGCCCCTGATCGTGGACCAGCAGATCGTGCGCCTCGACGTTCCCGTCATGATCGGGATCTCGGCGGTCGTCTATGTCTTCTGCCTCGACGGCAATTTGGGACGAATCGAGGGGATCCTCCTGGTTGCCGGGAGCGTCGTCTACTCGGTTTTCCTGATCGTCAATAGCCGCAAGGAAACGAACCTGAAGGTCCGGGAGGAATACGAGCAGGAGTACGGCGCGGCCAAGTCCCCGCGCCGCCACTGGAGCCTCGATGCGGGACTCATCGTCCTCGGCCTCGCCATGCTCGTGGGAGGCTCGCGCTTCCTGATCGACGCGGCCGTCGACCTTGCGGGCTTGTTCGGGATCTCGGAGCTCGTGATCGGCCTCACCATCGTCGCCATCGGAACGTCGCTCCCGGAGCTCGCTACCTCGATGATCGCGAGC
>JBHEOL010000160.1:0-3950 GCA_046261635.1 Thermoanaerobaculia bacterium
GCGCGGAGGCGTTTCATTGGTACGTCGATCTCGTCCCGCGCCTCGCGCTCGACGGAGGGTTCGAGCTCGCGACCGGAATCCCGGTCAACATCGTCCCTCCGGAAGAGACCGCGCGAGAGTTGCGTCACGCGATGCAGATGCGCAAGTGAGGAGACTTGAACCATGATTCCGCTCCGAGACCGGAACCCCCGAACCTCGACCCCGTGGGTCAACTACACCCTCATCGCCCTCAACCTCGCGGCGTTCGCCTGGGAGCTCTCCCTCGGAGTGCGATTCGAGGGCACTCTTGCGAGCGTGGCATTCGTCCCCGAGCGAATGGTGGGCCCACATCGGGGGATTCCTGGCCGGAATCGCACTCGTGTTCGTCCTGGGCGGTAAGAGGAAGCCGGAGCAGTATCCGGAGTTCAGGGGATAAAGGCAGGGGATAAAGGCAGGGGCCAGGGGCTAGCCCCTAGCCCCTGCCTTTAAAGATACCGCAGCTCGTTGTCGATCAGATTGAAGGCGAGGCGCATCGATTCGGAGGAGCTGTGGATTTCGGCGAAGACCTCGCGGTAGGTCTCGGCGGCTTCCTCGAGGTCTCCCGAGCGGATGCGTTTCGCGATCGTCTCGATCCGGAGGCGGTCCTCGGAGTCGAGGTCGGGCCTGCCGCACTCGCGGTCGAGCATCTCGAGCGCCTGTTCGAGAGGCTCGGAGAGTTTCTGCGGGGGCGCGGAGGCCGCGGCGGGGGACGACTCGGCCGCGGCGCTTTTCTGCGAGGCGATCGGACCGAACGGGGGAAGCGAGACCGAGGCTCCGCCGCCGAGGGACGTGTGGCTCTGCAGGTCGAAATTGCCCGGCAGCTCGCGGAGCTGGCTCGAGAACTTTCCGAGCATGAGATAGACCTCCTGCTCGTTCGCGAAGTTGCCGACCAGGCGCGCGGTCTTGGCCATTTCGAGATGCTCGGACTCCTGCAGCATCACATAGGCGCACGCGCGCTCGTCGAGCGCGATCTTGCGCGCCTTCAGCTTCCAGGCCGTGAGGGTTCCCTGGATGAAACACCCCTGCGCCGCGCGCACGGTGACCGCTTCGACATGGACGTTCGCGTCGATCCGGATCGAGCCTCCGGTCGATTCGAGCTCCCCGTAGCTCCCCGAGTTCTGAATGATCAGGTTGCCGGGCGTCCGGATGGACAGCTGGCCCTGCTGGTTGGTGCGGATCTCGGTCCCCTGCGGGACGACCATCGTGGGAAGTGCCTGCGCGTCTGCGGCTGACGACATCACCCTCTCCTCCCCCCGCCGATCATCCCGGAAGGAAGCGGCTCCCACGCGCGCTCCTTCTTCGCCTCTCTGGTGCGGCTCAGCAGGTTCGCGTCATTGTTCCACTGGTAGTTCAGGATGTAAATCTGCGGGTCGAGGGGGTCGAATCTTCCGGACGAGCCGGCGGCGGAGCGGACCTCGTAGTGGAGATGCGAGTTGGTCGCCCATCCACTCGCCCCGACCGTCGCGATCGCCTCCCCTTGCCGTACCTTCGCTCCTGCCTTGACCAGGACCTTGTCACAATGACCGAAGACCGTGATGAACCGGTCGCCGTGGCGGATGGCGACCACGTTGCCGAACCGCCACCAGTAGACGCTCCCGCGCATCGGATAGCGGCCGGCGAACACGACCACGCCATCCGCCGTGGCGTGCACGGGCGTTCCCGTCGGAGCGGCCAGGTCGAGTCCCGCGTGAAAATCGCTGGTGCGCGTGTAGGGCGAGATTCTCCATCCGAATCCGTCGGTCACGACGAACTGGCTCGCCGGAATCGGGAGGATCGCCGGAGTCTGCCGAATTGCCGACTCGTTTGCGTTTTCGAAGGCCGCGAGCATCTCGACTTGCGAGTGGAGCCGCTCGAGCGAGCGCGCCAGCATTGCGTTCTGCTGATGGACCCGCGCGAGCTCGTTGACCGGCGTGCTCGCGGGGACTGCGGTCGATCCGCCCTTTCCGGGAGCGGCATCGCGCTCGAGCCCGTAGACGGTGACCAGCTTCTCGATCCGGACGCCGTGCTCGTCGGCCAGACGCTCCAACCCGAGCATCTGCCGGGCGTGCTCGCGGAGCCGCTGGGTCTGGATCGCCTTCTCCTCGCGCATCATCTTCAGGTGCGCGGCCCGGTAGCTTCTGCGCACGACCGAAGGGGCGACGACCATCGAGCCGATCAGGCTGACGAGCAGCAGCGATCCCGCGATGATCACCGCGATGAGCGGCCTTCGCCCGATCTTGAGGTGGCGCACACGCCGCCTCTGGTTGCCTGGATGAATCTGGATTTCGATCATGAAACTCTGCCGGACCGGCGTTTCAATATAACACGCCAGGCAGGCGCGTCTGCCCGCCGCCAGGTCACTCGGCCTCCAGGTGAAGCGCTTTCCCGGCCCGCCGCTTCAGAGCGATCGGGATCAGGGCGAGAGCGGCGAGAAGAACCCCTGCCAGCAGCATCCGCTGGAACGCCGCCTCGCCCGTCAGCGTCCCTCGCACCAGAGCGTCCGCCGAATAGGCGATGATCATCATCGACGGGGTGACCCCGATCGCGGTCGCGGCCAGCACGTCACGCGCCCGGAGGTTCGCGAAACCGGCTGCGTAGTTGAGCATCGCGAAGGGAAAAATCGGGATCAGCCTCAGGATCAGGAGCGAGCGGAATCCCGCATCCCGGAGCCGGTCCGCGAGCTGCACCCCGCGCGCGCCGAACCCGCGCAGAAAGCCCGCTCCGAGCCACCGCGCGATCGCGTACGAGAGAAGCGTGGCCAGCGTCCCGCCGATCACCGAATAGAGCCCGCCGGCGACCCACCCCCACACCAGGGCGCCGACCACCACGAAGATCGTCGCCGGGACGAGCAGCGTCCCGAGGACCGCGAAGGCGATGATGAAGAGCGCCGGCCCGTACCAGAGACCCGACAGCATCGCCATCAGCTCTCTCGCATTCTCGAGTGTCAGCTCCTCCCGCAGCGGGGAACGGTACACCGCGACCACGGCCATGAGAAGCAGCACCCCGCCGGCGACGCGCAGGGCGAGATACCGGCTCGAGAACGAGCGCACCTCGCTCATCGGCCGGTCCGAACGTGCAGCAGCGAGTTCAGCTCCCGATCCGCGGCGAGCCCCATCGAGGTGAAGATCGCCCGATACGCCGCTTCGCAGGGAACTTCGTAAAACAGGAACGTCCCCTTCCCCTGCACCTCGCGATCGAGCACCAGATTCCGGACTCCACACTGGTTCGAGACCTCGCGGAGAATGGCGCCGATCTCCCCGTCCTTGACGTCGATCGTCACCTTTCGCTCGGAGGCCTTCTCGCGAATCACGATCCCCCCCCTCTCCGGGTAGGCGACGAGCCCCTGGTTGCGAATGAGCTCGGCCAGCGCCTGCTCCGGGGTCGCCCTTAGGATCCGCCCGCTCACCTCGCGGTCGGAGGCCTCCACGATCACGGCCAGGCCGATCCGGAGCGAAAGCACGCCGGCAGCCTGCCGGAAGCTCGCGCGCTCGAGGGTCAGATCGACCGTGCCGTCGGGGTGAGGAGTGATCCGCATCTTCCCGGGCTCGGCCGCCGGAAACGCCGGTGCGGCTAGAATAGCCAGGCAGGCCGCCCCGATGGCCCAGGTGGACAATCTCCTCCGGAAACTGAATCCCGATGTCTTCATGCGGATAGCGTAACACCCCCCTTTTGCGGACTATTTTCGGCGTGAAAGAAACGATCGCACTCGTCCCCGGCCACTTCCTCCCGGACCTCGAGCCTCGCGTGGAGGGGCTTCCGGTCGAGCTCGTCCCGTATGACCCTCACGGGATCCCGGCTCGCCCTTCCGCCGGAGCGTCGGTGCTGTTCCGCTGGTGGCTCACCCCGGAGGAGGGCGACCTCCTTCTCGAGAATCACGCCGGGATCCGGTGGGTCCACTCCGGCTCCGCCGGCATCGACCATATCCTCACGCCGCTCTTTCTGCGCCTCTCGCC
>JBHEOL010000170.1:0-11295 GCA_046261635.1 Thermoanaerobaculia bacterium
CGGCGGAGGAAAAGAGATCCTCCGCCACTCCGGTGAAACTCCCGGCTGCCGGCGCCGTACCTCCTAACGGAAGGAGGCCCCCATGTTCGAGCTAGTCGCTCTTTTCGCGCTGGCGGTCGTTGCGGCGGTGATCGCGATTCCGATCCTGTTCGCCGCGCTCCTGCTGAAGGTCGCATTCGAAATTTTCATGATCCCGATGACGATCGTCTTCGTGGTGCTGAAGGCGACGTTCGTCGCCGTCATCGTGGTCATCGCTGCGACTGTGATCATCCCGATCGCGTTCGCGCTGGTCACGCTCCTGATCCCGGTGGTGATCTTCGGCGGGGTGATCGCGGCGCTGGTCGGCCTCGCGGCGATCTTCTGACGAGGCGCGCCCCGGGTAGTCCCCGAGGCGCGCCCCCGGAATCAGAACGCGAGCCGGTACGATAGGCTGATGTCGCGGCCCGGCATCGGAACCAGCTCCTTGAGGGGCGAGACGTGGTTGCGTGCGAACTCGTCCGTCAGGTTCGTCCCGCGGAGAATGAGGTCGTGGGCGGTATTGCCGAGAAAGAAACGATATCCGATCGCGGCGTTCAGCATCGTGTAACTGCCGGTCGGCCCCTCGTAGGCCGCGACTTCATCCTGTTCGAACACGCGGCGGACCTCGGTCAGACCCCACAGACGGCTCCCCTGGTAGCGGAGACCGACGCCCAGCCGCATCGGAGGAATCCGCGGCAGGCCTTCGCCCGTGCGCAGATCGGCTCGGACCCAGTCTCCAGTCAGCTCGAGGTCGAGATGGTGCGGCTCGGCGTGCCACAGCTCGACGTCGACGTGAGCCTCGACTCCGTGGAAGCGAGCGTCATCCTGCTCGAATCGGAAGACCGGAAGCTCGTCCTGTTCGGCTCCGGACGGGTCCTGGTAGATGTAGCCGTCGAAGTCGTTGTAGAAGACGTGGACTTCCGAGTCGATCCGCGACCCTTCGTGCTTGAAACCGATGTCCATCCCGAGGCCGACCTCGGCGTCGAGAAAGGGGTTTCCCAGCTCGAAGGTGAAACTCGCGAGATGCGGCCCGTTGGAGTAGAGCTCCTCGGCGGTCGGAGCGCGGAACGAACGGCTGAGCGACGCGCTCACTGTCGAGGCTTCGCTCGTGTGCCAGACGGCTCCGAGCGACCCGGAGAGGCCGTCGAACGATCGTGAGGCCGGAAGCCCATCGAGCTCCCCGTTCCGGGGACGCGCCTCGACGTCGTTGCCTTCCCATCGAGCGCCGAACTGGAGGTGGACGCGGCCGCGGGCGGTGTCATGCATGCTCTCTTCGAAGACGAAGGCGGCGGCCGTATCAGTCGTCGTCGGCGGAACGAAGGCCTCATCGCCGACCGCTTCGAAATCGCGGTTCGAGAACTGGACGCCGAAAGCGCCGGTGAGCCGGCCGATCTCGCGGTGGGGAGCATCGATGCGCGCCTCCCAGCTCCGGCTGTCGAAGAGGGTCCCGACCTGGTCCCCCTCGAGCTCCTGATGTTCGTAGTCCGAGATGCCGGCGCGCAGCCTGACGGCCCTGAAGAACGGGAGGGGCTCGAACAGCTCGGCCCTCATGTCGTAGCGGCGCTGCGCCATGTCGATCTTCACGTCCTCCTCGTGCTCGTCACCCTCCTGGAACGTTCGCTTCCGGGAGACTGCATGCTCTTCGTGCTCGTCGTCGTGATGCATGTGAACGGGCACGCCGTAGAACGTGTCGAAGGCCGTGTAGGAAAGGCCGAGCATGCCGCGGTCGCGGATCCAGGAAGCGCCGACCGTCCCGCCCTCGGATTCGAGCGCGCTGTTGAAGAGCTTTCCGGTGAACTCATCGGCCTCGTCGGGATCGCCGGGACCGGGGATCTCGAGGTCCCCCGTATCGCGGCGGTGATAGTCCAGGTGCCAGGCCATCTCTCCGGCCGCTCCTTCAAGCGAGAGCGCCCCGCTCGTGCCGTCGGAGACGGAGGAGTATCCGAGGTCGAGGGTCCCGGTGAGCGGGACTCCCGGGCTGGTGCGCGGAATGCGCGAGTCGAGAACATTGACCACTCCGCCGACTGCGTTGCTCCCGTAAAGGAGAGTGGCCGGGCCTCGAACGATCTCGATCTGTTCGGCGTTGATCGGGTCGTAGCTGACGGCGTGATCGGGGCTGACGTTCGAGGCGTCGCCGGTGCCGAGACCCTCCTCGAGAATCCGGATCCGGTCGCCGCCGAATCCACGAATCACGGGCCTGCTGGCCGCCGGACCGAAGTACGTGGAGCTCACCCCGGGCGACTTGGAGAGCATTTCACCGAGAGTCGGCTCCATGCGCAGCTGCAGATCCTCCGAGGAGAGCACCTCGGTCGGCTGATAGGTGTCGTGCTCGGCTCGCGCATCCGGGCTGGCCGTGACGACGATCTGTTCCCGATGGACAGCGAGGTCCAGCTCCACGTCGAGCGTCACCGGGGATCCTGCCACGGTCACCTCGCGCACGGCCGAGCCGAACCGCGTGCTCTCGAAGGAGAGGAGATACATCCCGGCTGGAATCGAAGCAAACGAGTAGCTTCCGTCGCTGGAGGTGCGCGCCGAGCGGTTGAGCTGAACCAGGGTCACGCGGGCATTCGAGACTGGCCCGGCGCCGGTGGCGCTGACCGTCCCGGAGATCGAGCCGGCGTGTTGAGCCGTGGCCGGGGAGGCAGAGAGAATGAAAAAGAGAAGGAGAGCCGCGATTGCGGCTGTGGATCTGGAACTCATGTTCGCGTCTCCTCGGGCACTCCTGGAGGGGGAGATCCGGTACGGTCGAGCGGCCGCGTTCGCCAGGGAGCGCGGATTTCGAGCGAAGGGTCAGGAGACCGAAGGGGGCCCGCGGGAGGTGAGCGGGCCGGCCGAACCCCGCCCGGCGAAGATCTCGGCCACCGCCGTGGCGGATCCGGCGAGCGTCGGCCTCACGGCATTGGCGACCGAGGAAGAATCCAAAGCCCGTTCGTGAGCGAGGCGGCAGATGAGGCAGGAACTGGTCGATTGGTCCGTCCCGTCGACCGAATCGAAGGCGGGCGGACCCGGAACCCGATGAATGTGACCGAATCCGTACAGCGGCACGACCACGAGTACGAACGCGGCGAGCATCGAGACGCAGAGCGCTCGGAGCGTGGGGCTTTCGGTCGTGCTCTTCATCGAAAGGTTGGTCAAGCTAGCATCCCGGTGCGGGGGCGGTCAATCGGTGAAATCGTTCTCGTCGCGATCGACGCGGAAGCTGAATCCATGCCGGCGAAAGCCGAGGCTCTCGTAAAACGCGTGCGCCTCCCGACGATGGAGATTGCTCGAGAGGACGATCTTGTAACACCCCTTCCGGGCAGCTTCCTCCATCGCGAACGCCATCATGGCTCGCCCGATTCCCCTCCGCCGGGCGTCGCGATCGACGACCACGTCCTCGACGATCGCCTCGGGTGCGCACCGCGCTCCGAGTGTCTCCAGAATCACCAGCACGAACGTTCCGACCACCTGGCCGTTCTCGACCGCCAGGAGGACGCGGTAGCCCGGGCAGAGGCGGGCGCGCGCGAATGCCGAGGAAACCGTCGGCTCGTCGACCGGCTCCCGCCCGGTTTCGCGTCCGAGTTGCTGGTACAGGCGGGTGAGCTCGCCGACGTCGGCATCGGTCGCCTCGCGGATGTCGATTCTCGATGTCATCTCTCTTCCCGGGCCGCGAACGCGGATTTGCACGACCGCGGCGTCGGCCCGATGGGTTCGGGCCGAATTCTTGCTGACCGCTTCCCCGTGACTTCAGGAGGCCTCTCTAAATGAAACGAACAGCCATCATTTTCACCACACTTTTCGCTCTCGCGGCAATGCCCGCGTTCGCCCAGAGCCGATCCGTCGATCTGACCGGATGGGTCACCTGGGTCGATCCAAGTGGGGACGACACGTTCGAGGGCGTCGAGGACGTGGACGACCTCAATCTCGAGTTCGACACCGAGCAGGGCTTTGGGATCGGCATCAATGTGTTCTGGAGCAGTCGGTTCTCGACCGAGTTCGCGGCGAGTATCAGCGAGCCCGACCTCGATCTTCGCTTTTCCGAGCCTGGCGCCCCGGCCATTGCCGGATCGCTCGAGATGATTCCCATCACCGCGGTCCTGCAGTTCCATCTCAACCCCGACGGCCGGTTTGACCCCTACATTGGCGCCGGCGCCGCGTGGGTCCTGTTCGACGAGGTCCAGAGCAATCAGCTCCGGGAGATCGACATCGATGCGATCGATTTCGACGACGACTTCGGATTTGTCGTCAACGCCGGGATGAGCATCGATATCACTCCGACGTTCGCGATCAATCTCGACGCCAAGTACGTTCCGGTCGAGTCCGCTGCGCGGGCCGTGTTCGCCGGAGTCGGATCGGACCCGGTCGAGATCGAGATCAACCCCCTCATCCTCGCAGCCGGCCTCCAGATCCAGTTCTAGCCGCGTCCCAGATCCTCCGGCCTCCTGCCGCAGGGGTTGGATCAACCCCTGCGGCAGCCCCCTTGCAACCCTATCGGGGGAAAGGAGAGTTGTAACTATGAGAACGAAACAAATTCTGCTGATCCTGACGGCCATGGTCCTGGCGGTCGGTCTGACTGCATGCAAGAGCTCCGGCGTCGCGGTGAGTGACAAGGGACATATCATCAACATCGACATCGCGGCTCCGGACACGGCGCCCACCGGCGAAGTCGCCGCAGTCGTCGTGAGAGTCGCCAATCGGGGATTCACGAAGCTGAAGGCGTCGACCGTCGACGTCGTGATGCCGACCGAGCTCGTCGTCGTGAGCCAGGTCCAGAGCCCCGGGGTCACGTGGACCGAGCGCATCACGACCGGCGGGTTGAAGCTCTACAGCTACACCGTGAACGAGATCGACGTCGGGGGGCGGGCCGAGCTGACCTACCATGTTCGAACGTCCTTCGGAAATCTCCAGGAGAGTGGAAAGATCGAAGTCACGGTGTGGGAAGAGAAACTTCCGGGTGGAAAGCTGGTCGAGACGAAGTCGATCAAGCTCCAACAGTAGCGCGAAGGGTGGATCGGACCGCTCAGCGCGACTGGGCCGACTCGATGACGAGGAGGCCCGCCTTTACGCCATCGAGCAGAATCTCCGCGGTCCCGGGCTTCCCGACAGTGAGGTCGACGGTCATGGTTCGCCCGGGCTGGATTGGAACGAGGATCCCGAGCGAGGGGATCGCGAGCTTCCTCTCGCTCGCCCCGCCGGAGATGACGCGCAGCTTTGCGGATCTCGAAGGGCGGATCGAAACGACTCGCGGCTCGAGCTCGTCGGTGGCGATCAGCCACACCTCGACGACGACGACGGGATCGGCGCTGCTGCGTCGCGCCAGTTTCGAACCCGGGCGGAACCAGATCCCGATCGCGAGAGAGATCGCGGCGGCGAGCGCGAGTGGAAGCAGGTTCAACGCTTTACCTCCGGCGCGCCGCTTCCTGACGACCACATCGACCAGAGCATTGCCGCCAAGGCGGCGAGTGCGGGCGATGGCAGGAGATCGAGCGCGACGAGAGCGCCCGCGCTGAAGGCGAAACCTCCGAGATGCCACACGATCGACAGGGTCTGGCGGCGCACGAGGTCGGCCTGGATTGCGCGGCTCGTGTCGAGGAGCCTGACGATTCCACGGGGATCTCCATTGGTCAGAACCACGTCGTCGCGAAGAACCGCCTTCGCCTCATCGAAGACGATGCCGAGAGCTGCGCGAGCGCGGGCGATCTCATCGCCGCCGTCGCCGACGAAGGCGACGCTTCCGGTCTCCTCCTGCAGTTGGCGGACGAGCTCCGCCTTCTGAGCCCCGTCGAGGCCCGGTCCGAAGCGCTCGGTTCCCACCATCCGGGCCGTGGCCGCGGCGGCCCTCTCGGTCTGACCCGTCGCAAGCACCAGCTGGCACCCGCGCTTTCTCAGTTCTGCGGCGGTCGCGGCGATACCCTCGCGCAATTGGCTCTTGAGGGCGACCGCACCGATGGTGCGCCGGCCGCGCGCGACCAGGAGAACGCTCCTGCCGCTTTCCTCGAAACGCTCGACCTCCTCGCGCACGCGGGAAGCGTCGATATTTCGATCCTCGGCCATCTCCGGATTTCCGATGAACAGATCGTCGCCCTGAGCCGCGGAAACCTCTCCAGCGCGCTCGCGCAGAACCGCGCACGCGGGATGCATCGAGTCGCGGCACGCGGCAGCCGCGGCGGCGATGAGCTCGTCTGGCTGAATTCCATCGAGAAGTACGAGCTCTTCGATGGCGATCGCCGCTTCCGCCACGCCTCCCCGCCAGGTGAAAGCGATCACGCGTATATCGGCGGCGCGATCGAACGCGTCTCCCGAAGCGACGAGAGCTCCGCGTGCCTGCAGCGACGCCGCGATCCGCCGCATTTCCCGCGGAGCCGCGGTCGCGGCCGTTCCGGGAGCGGCAACGAGGAGGATCGACGCGAGAGCCAGGACGGCGACGGGCCAGAGAGAAAGGGATGCGGTAAGCCACGTCCCTGCGGTCAGCAGGGAGAAGACGAGCGTGACGAGCACGGTCCATGTGGAGAAGGCGATGCCTCGCCCCACGGAGCGCATCGGCCTCTGCCCGATCCGGTCGAGAAGCCGAGGGCGCGGAAGACCATTGGCGATCGTTCGCAGCCGGGTTCGGGATCGCTCGGCATGGACGAGCGTGAACAGGAAGAAGGTCTGCGCCCAGAGAGCCGTGGTCCAGAAAGACGGGAGGATCGATCCGCGGAACGACGCGGCGAGCGCCGGAACGGACGCGATCGCGAGAACGAGCACGCCCGCCGATGCGAGCCGTCGTCCGGTCGCGACGCGGGTCAGCGCGTCGCGCCACGTGCCTCGGAGAACGGGACCCAGTGCGAGTCCGATGGTCAGTGCGGTCAGCACAGCCAGGAGTGAATGAGCGACGACCGGCGTCGTCGAGACCAGCCGCGATACAGCGTCGTCGAGAGGCGGAATGACCGCCAGCCACGGGTCCGTGGTTGCGAGCGGTGCGGAGAGGGCGATCAGGGTTCCGAAGACTGCCGCGAGGGCGGAGCCGGTGGCGCGCAGCATCAGGGCCCTCATCTCTCCCTCCTGGACATCGTCGGGAGCGTGCGAGCCCGGGCCCGGGTGTGAGGCGGTCCATCCGTGGCGGTCGACGACACGGCGGACGAGATCGGCATCGATCTTTCCCGGGACGAACGCGACGTTGAGCTGACCCGTCGCGAGGTCGACGTGCGCATGGAGAACGCCTTCGAGCTCGCGGATGGAACCCTCGAGAGGCTCGGCCTGCTGCTCGGCGCCGGCGATGCCGGCGAGTGGAATGGAGATCTCGGAAGCGGCCGGTTCCGCCGTCGCCGCTCGAATGGTCGCGAAGAGCTCCTCGGGGCGAATCTCGCCCGAAACCCGGATTTCGACGAGTCCTTGCGCGGCGCTGACCACCGCGTCCTCGACTTCCGGTCGCGCCTTCAGGTGTCGCTCGATCCGCACCGCGCAGCTTCTGCAGTGGAGCCCCCGGAGTGGAATCTGCAGACTCCGTGACTCGATCACCGCGGGTTCTCTTTCTCAATGGGTGTATTGCGGTGTACCTGAACCCAGCGGACCCGCAACCGCTCTCCTTCCAGAACCTCGATGTCGAGATCCCCGAGGGCGCAGCGGTCGCCGACCTCGACCGAGCGGCCGATTCTCGCGACGACGTATCCCCCCACGGTCTTCTCCGCTGGATGTCCGAGGTCGATCTCGAGCCTGTCCGCCAGATCCTCGATCAGGTAGTCGCCCCGGACCCGGTAACTCCCGTCGGGAAGCGGCTCGACCTCCGGTCGTTCGCGGTCGAACTCATCCTGAATCTGGCCGAACAATTCCTCGGTGATGTTCTCGAGGAACACGATTCCCGACGCGCCCCCGTACTCGTCGATGACGACCGCCATGTGCGTTCTCGTTTCGAGAAACTGATTGAGCAGATTTTCCACCGTGGTGTTCTCGGGCACGAAAAAGATGTCGCGGCGAAGCTCCTCGAGCGGCTTTCCCGGTCCCCGGAGCTGCGCGAGGAAAAGGTCCTTCGTATGGATGAAGCCGATGGCGTGATCGAGGCTTCCGTCGCAGAGCGGGTAGCGCGTGTGCCCCGTCGAGCGGATGATCTCGAGGTTCTCCTGGATGTCTCTGGTGGTGGAGAGGATGGTGACATCGGGGCGGGGAACCATGATCTGCTTGGCCGTTCTCCGCTGAAACTGAAACACGCCCTCGATGATCTCGAGGTTCGGCTCCGAGAGGATGCCCGCTCTCTCCGAATGCGCGAGGATCAGGCGGAGCTCCTCTTCCGAATGCGCGATTTCCCCGCCAGCCGGGCGGATCCCGATGATCCGGAGGACGAGGTTGGACATGCTATTGAGCAGCCAGATCACCGGGAACATCACGAGATAGAAGAAGTAGAGGAGGTGGGCGATCCAGAGGGACGTGACGACAGGCTTGCGGATGGCGATCGACTTGGGGGCGAGCTCGCCGAACACGATGTGAAGGATCGAGATCGAGGTGAAGGCGAACGCGAATGAGATGCTGTGGGCGATCGCCTCGGAGAAATGACCGTAGCGAGCGAAAAGGGGCTCGATGAGGCCGGCGAAGGCCGGTTCGCCGATCCACCCGAGGGCGAGCGAGGCGAGGGTGATGCCGAGCTGTGTGGCCGACAGGTAGGCGTCGAGGTTTCGGGTGAGGCGCAGCGCCATGCGCGCGCGCGTGTTTCCCCGCGCGGCGAGCTCGGCGAGCTGGGTCGAGCGCACCTTGACGATTGCGAACTCAGCGGCGACGAAGTAGCCGTTCGCCACCACGAACAGAAGTGCCAGGATCAGATAGAAGGTCGTCATACAGGGCGTGGGCGCGCGGCGGCATTGTATCAAGCGGCTCTGTTCGCAGAAGCTCTGACATAATCAGCAGATCTTGGGTCACGCGAGCCTTTTGACTGATTTCGTCGTTCTGATCGCAGTCGCCGTGGCCGTGACGGTCGTCAGCCATCGATTCCGGGTCCCGTCGGTGGTCGGCTTCCTTCTGACCGGGGTTCTGATCGGGCCGAGCGCTCTCGCCCTGATTCGGGACCCGGAGCAGGTCGAGTTGCTGGCGGAGATCGGTGTCGTGGCTCTGCTCTTCACCACGGGGCTGGAGTTCTCGCTCGACCGCCTCAAGTCACTCCGCCGCCCCTTCCTTCTCGGAGGGGGGCTCCAGACGGGTCTGACCATCGGGATCGTTCTGCTGCTGATGATGACGCTCGGCCGCTCCTGGGAAGAAGCGCTCTTCTTCGGGTTCATCGTCGCCCTCAGCAGCACGGCGATCGTCCTCAAACTCCTTTCTGCCCGCAAGGAGAACGACACTCCGCATGGATGGCTCGCCATCGGGGTTCTGATCTTTCAGGACTTCCTCGTCGTTCCGATGATCGTGCTCGCGCCGATACTCGCCCGGCGCGTCGATACCTCCCCGCTCGAGCTGATCCTCCGCTTCGTCGGAGGTCTCGCCGTGCTGGGCCTCGCCGCCGTGGCCGCTCGCTTCCTGATTCCGCGCATCCTCGGAATGCTCGCCCGGACGGCCGTCCGGGAGATTTTCATTCTCGGCTCGCTTCTTCTGGTCCTCGGAATGTCTCTGCTGACCAATTCCCTCGGCTTCTCCATGGCGCTCGGCGCCTTCCTCGCAGGGATTCTCCTGGCGGGATCCGACTATAGCCATCAGGTTTTCGCGGACGTGGTCCCGTTTCGAGATCTGTTTTCGAGCGTCTTTTTCATCTCGGTCGGCATGCTGCTCGACCTCCGCATGGTCGCCGAGCGTCCATTCGAGATCCTCGCCGTAGCCCTCGGCATCATGGTTCTGAAGGCATTGATCGTCGGAGCCGCTGCCCTGGTGTTGCGCTACCCCTTCCGCACCGCGATCATTGCCGGCGTCGCACTCGCCCAGATCGGAGAGTTCTCCTTCGTTCTTCTCACGGTTCCCGGTGCCGCCGACCTGCTCGAGCCGGCAGAGTTTCAGACCATCGTCGCGGCGTCTGTGTTCACGATGATCGTGACGCCGCTGCTCCTGTCGTTCGCGCCGGGATTGTCGCTGAAGCTGGACGAGCTCATTCCGGCGCGTTCCGAGGGAACCGGGCGGGACAAGGTGGCTCATGTAATCGTCGTCGGGTACGGTGTCAACGGGCGCAATCTGACCCGGGTCCTCCGCGAGGTGGGGATCAGTCACGTCGTGGTCGAGTTCAGTGGAGAGCGGGCGGCCATCGCGCGGAAGGATGGCGTCGCGGTCCTCTATGGAGACGCGACGCGGGCGGAGATCCTCGAGGAGGCCGGGGCGGCGCGTGCGATGGTCATCGTGTTCGGGATCTCGGATCCGGTCGCGGTGAGACGCGCCGTGAGGTTCTCCCGTCAGATCAACCGGGAGATTCACATCATCGTCCGGACCCGGCTGGTCGAGGAGATCGAACCGCTTTACACCGAGGGAGCGGACGAGGTGGTGGCGGAGGAGTTCGAGACCTCGATCGAGATCTTCAGCCGAGTGCTTCAGCGGCTGCACGTTCCGCGGAACGTGATCGAGGCAGAGACTCGGATTCTGCGGGGTGACAGTTACGAGGTCCTGCGCGCGCCGAGACCGTCAAAGCACATGTCGGATTCGATTCTCGATCTTCTTGCGGCAGGTGCGACCGAGGTGTTTCTCGTCCGCGACTCGAGTCCGCTGGTCGGCAGGACGATGCTGGACCTCGCGCTCCGCGAACAGACGGGAGCGACGATCATCGCGATCGTCCGCGGTCAAAAGTCGTTTCCGAGTCCTGGCGC
This sequence comes from Thermoanaerobaculia bacterium, assembly GCA_046261635.1. GTDB lineage: Bacteria > Acidobacteriota > Thermoanaerobaculia > Gp7-AA8 > Gp7-AA8 > JBHEPS01. The sequence goes on from JBHEOL010000170.1 coordinate 10,746, forward strand.
CGACTTCGACCTCTTCGGCGGGGACAACATGATCATCATGGGAGGTCACGCCCAGGTCGATCATGCCTTCCGGCACCTCGAAGACCTTGAGCGCCCGGCGCGCGCGGTGTAGGCAAAGCTTCCAGCTTTGCTCCCTGGATGCGAAGCTGAAAGCTTCGCCCGATCCCGGGCGGGCCAGACGAAAGCGCGACGCGAAGCTGGAAGCTTCGCATCCTGTGAGCGAAGCTGAAAGCTTCGCCTACGCCATCCGGTCCGCATGACGCTCGACCCAGAGTCGTCGCGTGAGGACGAGGCCGATGGCGAGCAACGGCTCGGCGATCAACGCTCCGACGAGTCCGAACACGATCATCAGCGCCGGGACGGTGATGATCGTCAGCGCGGGCGGGATGTCGACGCGGCTCTGCAGCAGGAGGGGGCTGATCACATTCCCCTCGAGTTGCTGCACGATGACGAACAGGATCAGGACCCATAATGCCGAAGAATCCGACGATCACGATCGAGCGGATCTTCCATACGAGCAGCAGCAGAATGACCAGAGTGAGAGCGATCG
>JBHEOL010000175.1:0-25106 GCA_046261635.1 Thermoanaerobaculia bacterium
GCTTTTGCGTGCGCTGATGCTTCAGCGTGTAAAAGCTGCGGGAATTAATATTTCAATGAAACGTCTTTTATCTGAATTAGACCAGATTCGGGAGGTCGTTAACATTTATCAAAAGAAACGAGGTCAGAAAACGGAACGTCGGCAAGCAGTCTTGAGTAAGACATCTGAACTGCAGGATCAGCTAATCGACGTTCTGAAATTAAAAACCGATAATAAATCACTTTTAGGGTAAGGTTTCATTGCTTGCAACTTATTGAAAGGCAGCATGATACAAGTTTTTTATTTCATAACTAGGAAACTCGGGCTAGCCCCTAGTCCCTTGTCTCGGCTAACCCCTAACCCCTAGCCCCTAGCCCCTTGTTTTCTTCCCCTAGCCCCTACAACGGTATGTTTCCATGCTTTTTCGGCGGATTCGTGTCGCGCTTGTTCTGGAGCATCGCGAAGGCGGTGATCAGCTTCCGCCGCGTAAACCTCGGCTCGATGATCTCGTCGATATACCCCCGCTCCGCTGCGATGTAAGGATTGGCGAATTTCTCCTTGTACTCGACCACCTTCTCCTTCCGTTTGGCCTCCGGATCGGCCGCCTCCTGCACGTCGCGACGATAGAGGATGTTGACCGCCCCCTCGGCCCCCATCACGGCGATCTCAGCCGTCGGGAACGCGTAGTTCATGTCGGCCCGGATGTGCTTGGAGTTCATCACGCAGTAAGCGCCCCCGTAGGCCTTTCGCGTGATCACCGTGACCTTCGGAACGGTCGCCTCGGCGAGCGCATACAACAGCTTCGCACCGTGGACAATGATTCCGGCATGCTCCTGGGCGACTCCGGGGAGGAACCCGGGGACGTCCTCGAACACGGCGAGTGGAATGTTGAAGGAGTCGCAGAAGCGGACGAAGCGGGCGCCTTTTCGCGAAGCGTTGATATCGAGGACTCCGGCGAGGAAGGCCGGCTGGTTCGCGACGACTCCGACCGACCGGCCGTCGAGGCGGAGGAAGCCGACGATCAGGTTCGGCGCGAAGTGCTCGTGGATCTCGAAAAAGTGCCCGTCGTCGGCCACGCTTCGGAGGATCTCGCGGATGTCGTACGGCTGGTTCGGGTTCTCGGGAACGAAGGAGTCGAGATTCTCGTCGACCCTGTTCGGATCGTCGGTGCTCTTCTGGCGCGGCGGATCTTCGAGGTTGTTCGACGGCACGAACGAGAGCAGCTCGCGAATGAGAGAGAGGCAATCCTCGTCGGAGTCCGCCGCGAAGTGCGCGACTCCGGAGACCTGATTGTGCGTCATCGCACCGCCGAGCTTCTCCTTGGTGACTTCCTCGTGCGTCACGGTTCTGATCACGTCGGGGCCGGTGACGAACATGTAGCTCGTCTCCTTCACCATCACGATGAAGTCCGTGATCGCAGGCGAGTACACCGCCCCACCGGCGCAGGGTCCCATCACCGCGGAAATCTGCGGGATGACGCCGGAGGCCAGCGTGTTGCGGAGAAAGATATCGGCGTAGCCTCCGAGCGAGGCGACGCCCTCCTGAATCCGCGCTCCGCCCGAATCGTTGAGGCCGACGATCGGAGCCCCGTTTCTCATCGCCAGATCCATCAGCTTCACGACCTTCCCGGCGTGCGCCTCGCTCAGCGACCCTCCGAACACCGTGAAGTCCTGAGCGAAGGCGTAAACGATGCGTCCGTGGATGGTTCCATATCCGGTCACCACCCCGTCGCCGGGGATCTGCTGGCGCTCCATGCCGAAATCCCTGGAGCGGTGGACCACGAGTTGATCCATCTCCTGGAATGATCCCGGGTCGAACAGCAGGGCGATTCTTTCGCGCGCGGTGAGCTTGCCCTCACGATGTTGCCGCTCGATGCGGTCCTCGCCGCCGCCGAGCTCACTCTGGCGCTTCCGCTGCTCGAGCTCCTCGAGACTGCGATTCGAACGCTCGGCGTGCCAGGGAAAATTGTCGGGCGGGCGGTCTTCGCTCATTGATGTCCTCGCGTATCCATGGTCGGTGGCCGGTCAGGCCAGGGGCCCGAATCTTATGCCGAACGCAGCCGATTTCCGAACCAGGCATCCCCCGATTCCCCGGCACCACCTTAGAATGCGCCTTATGTCAGCGATTTCCCTGAACGGGTCCGACCTTCATGCCCACGAGTTCGAGCTGGAGCGGACCGAGGAGCGATGGGAGATCGGGCCCGGCGAACCGCGCCTCGTCGAGCTCCGCAGTGAACGCGGCGAGTCGACGCTCGAACGGGCATCCGCCGGTCTGTTCATCACCGCCTCCTCGACCGAGAGCCTGCCGAAGAGCTCCGACTACGGCGGGCGATCCGAGCGTCTGCTCGCAAGAGTGTTCGATCTCCTGCCGGGCCCCCACCGCTGGCAACTTCGCAGGGTCCGCTCGATCCGCAAGGTCACCGTCGAGGAAGAGTCGTTCGCCCGCGAGGAGCACTACGTCTCTCTTCGTTCGGATGCCGGCCTTGGGATCGTCGTGCCGTTCAGCAACGCGATCGACATCGAGATCGACCGCCAGCTCGACCGGCTGACCCCCGACTTCTCCGGCGCCGAATCGTTCGATCCGACCGTTCCTCTCCTCTGGACCGGCGGCACCGGCTCGATCCTGTTTCACGAATCGCTCGGCCATCCCTCCGAGGTCGGCGCAACCCCGCTGCGCTGGCCGGAGTGGATTCGCGTTCTCGACGATCCCTCCGGAGACGGCCTCGGAACGATGGAAAACGACGACATCGGCCTCCCCGTCCAGCGCGCGGATCTCACTGCCGGCGAGATCCCCACGGCCTTCCGCCGCGAGGGATACCGCGATTCTCCTCTCAGGCGCATGACTTCGCTCCGCGTCGAGCTCACCGGCCCGGAGGTCGAACCGCCCCCGGATCGGATCGAAATCCGCCATCTCGGCGGCGGTGCGTGGGATCCGGTCAGCGATCAGGTCTCCATCCGCGTCACCTCGGCGGTTCGCGTCCGCGAGGGGCGGCGGCGCCCCCTCCACCCGTTCGTTTGGAACGTGCGGCGCAGCATCGTTCCCGCTTTGCTGGTGGGCGCAACCGGCTCGCCAAACCCCTATCCCGGAGTCTTGTGCAGGGATGAAGGACAGAGGATCCCGGTCGGCTCAGCCTCTCCCGATATCCTGACCAGGGGTGCCCGGTGAGCGCGGTCTACCTCAAGCGGGGCGAGGCCGTTCGGCTGAGCGTTTCGCGTGGATTGAGGACCGTCGCCGCTTCACTCGAAAGGGGCGCCGCGGGAACGAAGGAAGGACGTTTCTTCTCGGCCTCCCTCGGTCCCGACCTTCCCTGGACCCTGCCGGTGGAGCCGGTGGAGGCGATCGAAGACGCGATCCGATCGATGATTCCCCGCGGAGCTCGGCTCGAACGACTCGAGATTCTCCTGGGCACCAGCTACCACGTGCTCGGCGAGAAGGAGTGGTCGGAGGCGCATGCTCGCGTCTTTCTCGCGTGCGTCGATCCACGCGCGGGATCGAGAGTCGAGATGCTTCGCGGCGGTGCGACCCCGGCCGAGCTCGATCTGAAGGGGATCGCCGCATCCCTGCAGTCGTGGAGCCGTGCCGGCACAATCGCGACGGCTGAGGCGGTCGAGCTCCGCGGCCCGGTCTCAGCCACGATCGCGGCTCATTTTGCCTCCCAGGCGAGAGTCCCGGCCGGGATTCCTCTGCTTCAGGAGCCCCATCCCTCGTTTCCTCTCGATGGAAGCGGCGCGCGCATCGATCGTTTCGAAGCTGCCGGAACGGACCAGGCCGATTGGCCGAACCTCGATCGCCCAAGCTATCGAGTCCCTCCACGTCGCGCGATCCTTCATGCCCGTCTGGGGAGCACGGCCAGTGAGGCGCCGGCCGCTCCCCTGAGCGCCGTGGAGCCGCTTGGGACGGTCCGAGCATGTTCGGGGGCCGTGGAAATGGAAGCGCTGATGGAAAGCGACGCGGGCTCGTTTCGAGCGCTTCTTCGCATTCCTCTGGCCAGCCTCGGAGACCTCGAGAGGATCGGCGATTCGATCCGGTGGTTCCCGGTCGGAGCCGGATCGTGGGGCGAGGAGTTGATCGCGAGGAACGTCGCGGTCGAAGCGGTCGGGTGAGCCTCAGCTGAGCCGGATGTCGAAGGTTCTGGACGACTCGTTCCAGACGATCGAGATGCGTTTGCGAGCGCCCGGCTGCACGTTCGCCTCAAAGACCTTCCGTTCGGTGATTCGCATTCCGGGGATGATGACCCAGACGACGATCTCGTGGCGGCCCGCACTGATATCGACCGATTGGCGGATCGGCTTAGGGGCTCTGCGCCTGAAAAGGCCGCGGCGTGTCTCCTCGTAGGCGTTCTCGTGAAGGACCTTCTCCCCGTCGACCTGAATCATGATGTAGCCCTCGTCGAGAGAGCTCGCATACTCGATCGACAGTGAGGCAGCCCGGCCTGAAGCGGCGGCCGCGACCTTCTGGGAGGCCATCTTTTCAGCCTCGCGCATCTGTCGCAAAGTGAGCTGCTCGCGGCTCATCGTCAGGTAGTTCACGGCCTCGGTCGAGCTCGAGTCGAGGTTGAATGCCTCCTCGAAGAGCGGAATCGCTCGCTCGAACTGCCGTTTCTCGAACAGCGCTTTCCCTTCCGCCAGCTTTCCCGCGGCCTCTTCCAGCCGAGCCTCGTTCGACTGCCGTTCGCCACGAATCTGATTGAGCCGCGCAATCATTTCGGTCACGCCAGGGGACCGGGGGGCGAGCTTTCTCAACTCCAGAAACTGCTGATACGCCCCTTCCACGTTCCCCTGCTCGAGCATCTTCATCCCGTCGGTCCGGAGCTCTCTCTGCTTCATCACGGCGGCCTCGCGCTTCCCATCCACAGCGGGGACGGGCACCTGGCGGCTCCAGAGCCACCCGGAGATGGCCACTGTGGCGAGCAGAAGGACGGCGATGACGGCGAAGAAGAGGAGAGGGGAGACTTTGCGCTTCAGGGAGGCGGGGACATACGGGGCGCTTCCGGACCCCGGCCGAGCGGCCGCCGGGGAAGGAATCTCGACCGTCGCGGCCGAAGAAGCGCCGATGAGGGTGGGGTCGGCCGCCGAATCGAGCGAATGCTCGATCAGCGGCTTGCCGGCGGCGATCGCCCGGAGATCGGCTGCGACATCGCGCGCCCTGGCGTAGCGGTCCCTGGGATCCTTCGCCAGACACCTCCGGACCACTTCGTCGTACTGGACAGGAATGGCCGGATCGACCTGAGTCGGCGGCTCGAACGGCTCGTGGACGATACGATACGAGATGGTCGTGAGCGAATCACCGCCGAACGGCTTTCTGCGCGTCAGACCTTCGTAGATGACGATACCGAGGGAGAAGATGTCGGTTCTCCCGTCGACGGGGGAGCCCTTCACCTGCTCGGGGGCCATGTAGTTCGGAGTCCCGAGAAACTGGCCGGTCGAAGTGAGATTGGCTGACTCGGCGGCGATCTTGGCGATGCCGAAGTCGGTGATCTTCACCCCGGAGCCGGGGGGAAGGATGATGTTTGCCGGTTTGACGTCGCGGTGAACGATGCCGCGGGCGTGGGCGTAATCGAGAGCGTCGGCGACCTGGGCGAGCAGATTGGCAAGCTCGGCATAGGAAATGGAGTCCGGCTGCTGGATGATCTCCTTGAGAGTCGGGCCCTCCACGTACTCCATGGCGATGAAGGAGACGCTCTTCTCGGGATCCTGCCCGATGTCGTGAACGGTGACGATGGAGGGATGGCTGAGGATGCCAGCGGCCTGAGCCTCACGCATGAAGCGTTGCTGGAACTCGCGCACCTCATCTTCATCTCCCGAGTCGGAGAGACGAATGGTCTTGAGGGCGACCATGCGGCCGATCAGGGGGTCGCGAGCCAGGTACACGATGCCCATGGCCCCCTTACCCAGCTCCCGAACGACCTCGTAACGACCGAGGTTCACCGTTAATCTTCTCCTTCGCGAATGGGATGGGCCCAGGTCAGCCGGGCCCGTTCCGGCAGTTGCATCATATCGTCCCCCACCCCTGCCGTGCGAATGATCCGCCCGAGGTGTGCGGGTGCCGCTTGAATCGCGCCTCTGCTTTTAAATTATGATGACGTCCGGCCCAGGTCTCAAAAAATTGCCTCCGGAGGAATTCCCCTCATGAAAGCGTATTCCGGATCCGAAATCCGCAACCTCGCCATCGTCGGGCACAACGACACGGGCAAGACGACCCTCGTGTCTCAGTGGCTGTTCAACGCCGGGGCGGTGACCCGTCTGGGGAGTGTGCTCGACGGCACGACCGTGACCGACTTCGACCCGGATGAGATAGAGCGGAAGCACTCGATCTCGGCCGCTCTCGCGTGGCTCGAGTGGAAGGACCACAAGATCAACCTGATGGACACTCCGGGATTCGGGATTTTCCTGACCGAAGCGAAAAGCTCCATGAGGGTTGCCGACTCGGCCGCCATCGTCGTCAGCGCGGTCACCGGCTCGGAGGTCAGCACCGAAAAGGTCTGGAAGTTCGCGGAAGGGCTCTCGCTCCCCGCGTTCTTCATCGCCAACAAGATGGACCGCGAGCGCGCCTCGGCCACCCGCACGCTCGAGTCCATCCAGGCTAAATTCGGGCGTGGGGTCGTTCCGATCCAGATGCCGCTCGGCGAGGAGAAGGAATTCAACGGCGTGATCGACCTGATCACCATGAAGGCGCTCCGATACGAAACGAACGGCTCGGGAAAATTCAAGATCGAAGAAATCCCGGCCGAGCTGAAGGACGCGGCCGAGAAGGCCCACGAGGAGCTGATCGAGAAAGTCGCCGAAGGTGACGACACTCTCATGGAGCGCTTCTTCGAGGAGGGAGGACTCTCCGACCAGGAGGTCATCAGCGGCCTCCGGCGCGAGATCCTCGCGCGGGAGATCTTCCCGCTCGTCTACTGCTCAGCGACTCAGAATATCGGCGGGCAGGCGATCCTGGACACGATTCTCCAGCTCATGCCCTCGGCCGACCAGGGCTCCGCGGTGACCGGGAAAGTGGGTGAGTCGCAGGTCACGCTCGAGCGCGCGGACGACGCTCCGGTCTCGGCGCTGATCTTCAAGACCATGTCGGACCCGTTCGCCGGCCGCGTCTCCCTGTTCCGCGTCTACAGCGGCGTCCATCATTCGGACACCTCGTACCTGAATACCTCGCGCGATCATGAAGAAAGGATCGGGAAGCTCCAGCTCCTGCAAGGGAAACAGCAGACCGCGATCGGCGAGCTGCACGCCGGTGACATCGGAGGCGTTGCGAAGCTGAAAGACACCCATACCGGAGACACCATCGCGGCGAAGGAAAGACCCCTGGTTCTTACGCACATCAGCTATCCGGAGCCCGTCATCTCTTTCGCCATCGAACCGAAGTCGAAGGGTGACGAGGACAAGATCTCGACCGCGCTCGCGCGCATCATGGAAGAGGATCCGACGATCCACTACGGCCGTGATGAGCAGACGAAGGAACCGCTCATCTCCGGACAGGGGCAGCTCCACGTCGAGGTCGTCATCGGCAAGCTTCATAAGAAATACGGCGTTGAAGTCATCCTCCACCCGCCGAAGGTCCCCTACCGGGAGACGATCACGCGATCGGCAGATGCACACGGCAGGCACAAGAAGCAGAGCGGCGGGCACGGTCAGTTCGCGGATTGTAAAATCAAGATGGAGCCGCTTCCGCGCGGTGCCGACTTCGAGTTCGTCGACGAAATCTTCGGGGGATCGATCCCGAGGCAGTACATCCCGGCCGTCGAAAAGGGGATTCAGGAGGCCCGCGTCAAAGGCTACCTCGCCGGTTTCCCGGTCGTCGACTTCCGAGTCAGGCTCCTCGACGGCCAGTTCCACGCCGTCGACTCCTCCGAAATGGCATTCAAGACTGCCGCGTCACTCGCCTTCAAGGAAGGAATGGCGGCGGCCCGCGCCACCCTGCTCGAACCCGTCATGCACGTCGAGATCTTCGCCCCCACCGAGTACGTCGGTGACCTGATGGGCGACCTCACCTCCCGGCGCGGAAAAATGGAAGGGATCGATTCCGACGCCGAGTCCCAGGTGATCCGGGCTCAGGCCCCGATGTCCGAGATGCTGACGTATGGATCGACTCTCCGTTCGATCACCCAGGGACGCGGGTCGTTTCACATGGAGTTCTCTCATTACGAAGAGGTTCCCCGGCACATTCAGGAGAAGGTCATCGCCGAGGCGAAAAAGGGGCAGGAAGCCGAGCACGCCTGACTCCTCCCGCTCCCGCAAACGAGAGAAAGGACGCCTCACGGCGTCCTTTCTCTTCATGCTGCTGCGGATGAAACTAGTGGATAGCCCACTAGGGTGAGGTGTTCGTCCGAGTCCTGCGGAGGCGGGTGCCGATGACGGCAATCTCGTTCGGCGCGGAGGGATCGACCTCGACCACGTACTCGACCTCCTCATAGCCGCTCGCCGAGAGCCGGATCGTGTACTGCCCCTCGGACGGAAACTCGTAGAGATCCGGATCCTGGAACTGGTCGGCCGTGCCGATCGGGCGCTCGTTGATGTAGATCATCGCATCGGCCGGATCCACCTGGACCCTCATCGCCCTCTGGGCGCTCAACCGGATCGAGGGGAAAACTCCCTCCACTCCGCCGCGAATCACCACCGTCGACTGGGAATCGTCCCCGGTCAGGGGCAACGCTTCGGGGCGGTAGTCGCCGGACGCCCCATGGACCACGCGCGAAGCGCCCGGCTGCGGCTCTCCTGGCGCTCCTCCCTCGCTGGGAATCGCGACCGACGTGGCGCGCTCGAACGCCCGTCCGAGGGTCCCGCCACCGCGGTACTTGAGGCCCGTCATGACTGCCAGCACTCCCATTCCAACGAGCACGATTCCGATCAGAACGGGAACCCATCCCGGCATACCCGTCGCTGTCTCGGGCGACTCATCAGGCTTCTCGGATGGATTGTCACTCATGGTTTTTCGTCGTCACCCTCGTCGATTACGGACGACCGCTCATCGGTGACGTCTTCCTCCTCGTCCGAACGCGACTCGAACTCCACGCGCCGGTCATCGACGAGCTTCATCGCGCGATTCTCGTTTTCCGCCGAGACGTACACGCGGATCTCGCTCATGGTTCCGAGGTTCACGGGCTCCATGTTGAACTTCAGCGACTCGATGTGAGCGGTAATTCCCTCGGCCTCGAGATACCCCTCGAGAATCCGGGCTTCGTCGTCCGTTCCCACACTGGCGATCTCGACCCAGGTTTCGTCTCCGCCATCGATCGTCTGGAACGGGAGCTCGTCGACCAGGGCCACTTTGTCCTTCGGACACTCGGTCGCCGGTTCGTCAAATTGATGCTTGCAGACTGGGCAGTACGGCATACGGGTTCGTCTCCTTGCTGCGGATTCCGATCTCAGCGACCTCGGACACCCGATCTTATCCAAATTTCGGTCCAGAACCCGGTTCCGCCCACGGGAACCCTCGATTATCCGATCAGCTCCACCGTTCCGCCACGTCCGGTCAGTTCCCCGATGTGCCAGAAAACGACCCCCCGGCTCGCGAACCCTTTCTCGAGCTCGGAGGCGCGGTCGGGCGGAATCGCGATCAGGAGCCCTCCGCTCGTCTGAGCGTCGCACAGCAGAAGAAGTTCCTCCTCGGACAATCCTCCCTCGATCCCGCCGCGGTAGGCAGCAAGGTTCCTGCGGGAACCCTCGGGTATCAGCCCCTTCGCAAGCCATTCGCGGGCGCCTTCCATCACCGGAACGGCCTCGCGCCGAATCGAAGCGCCCAGCTCGCCCCCCCGGCACATCTCACGAAGATGACCGATCAGGCCATAGCCGGTGACGTCGGTCGCCGCCGAAGCGCGCGCCTCCACCATCGCCCGGCTCGCATCCCGGTTGAGGGTCGTCATCCATCGGATCGCCTCTTCGAGGGAGGGGCGCTCACGACGGAGCATCCGGGCAAGGCGGCTCCCTCCCGCCCGCCAGGCGGCAACCAGAATCCCGTTGCCGATCGGCTTCGTCAGGTAGAGCCGGTCGCCGGCACTCCCGGTCGAGTTCCGGACGATCTGCGTGACGGGGGCCATTCCCGTGACCGCGACCCCATATTTCGGAACGTCGTCGATGATCGTGTGCCCTCCGGCGATCGGAAAGCCTGCCTCCGCCGCCTTGTCGACTCCACCCCGGAAGATGTCTTCCAGCATCTGCAGCGGCAGCTTCTTCGACGGGAAGCCGGCGATCGCCAGCCCGAGAATCGGCTCCGCGCCCATGGCATAGACGTCGGACACCGAGTTTGCCGCGGCGATCGCGCCGAACAGATAAGGGTCATCGACGATCGGCGTGAAAAAATCGACCGTCTGAACGAGCGCACGTCCCCCGTCGATGCGGAGAACGGCCGCATCGTCGCTCGTGCTCTCGTCCACCAGAAGATCGCCCCCCAGATGCGGAGGGAGGTGCGCGAGGATCGTTTGCAGGTCATCCTGACCCAGCTTGCACGCTCACCCACCTGTGGTCGCGAACGATGAGAGCGGCGGATGCCTTTGGATCTTTGCCTTCATGCGCCGCCATCCTATCCGATCTCTGACCAGCCCCATTCGTTCGACCCGCGGGGGGAGGAATCCCTTCGGCCAGCACGTGTTATCCAACCCGATGGAGATCGATTACCGGGCCCTGGCCGACGACATGGAGAGCGGACTCTTCCGAAACCGCCTCCGCGCCGAGCTCGCGGAAGGCTTCGGCAAACTGCAGGCGGAGGGCGAGCGGCTCCCTCCGGCCTCTTACTACGCGACCAAGATCGTGGAAGTGATCCACTCGGGAGCCCCGGTTCCGCTCGAGAAGGAGTTTTCCTACTACCTCTACCAGGAAGCGCTGCTCGCCTGTGAAGAGGCGCGCGCCAAGGTGCTGGGGGATGAAGTCGCCCCCCCGTTCGATCCCCTCGCGGGCGGCTGAGGCGGGGCTCCACCCCATCGAAATTCGACGGTCATCCCTTTCCGCACGACCGTCGAGATCACCGCGCGCTCCTCGAGCTCGTGCTCGAGACTGCGCGCGAACTCTTCCGCCTCCGTTTCGGAGATCCATGCGCTCGTCCCCCGCACGATCACCCCCCCGTCGTTCCTGCTCACCTGAACGCAGTCGTGGAGCATCCCGTCGGCCGCCGGATCTCCGAGGAGAAACCCCCAGTGGAAACGCCCGAGCGGAGTGCTCACCAAGGAGTCCGGGTCGCTGCACGCGGGGCGTCCGCTCGCGTGGCCCGCGCGAAAGTAGACTTCCGGCCGAAGCACCTCTTCCGTCGTAAGGGGCGGCCGGCCGTGAAGGGCATCGACACCTTTCCACCCCTCCCGCCGGAAGGCCTCGATCACCAGTCCAAGGCCCTGGATGTAGGGAAACTTCATACTCTCGACGAAGTACGGTTCGGCGTCCTCGGGCATGCCGGGACTCGTCGCGGCCATCGTCGCCATCGAGGAAACCAGATCCTCGCTGGCGACGAGATCCTCGAGGGTCATGCCCATCGGCTCGATCATGGCCGCCAGCATCAGAAGAGTGGCTTCACCCTCCAGGACGGCGTGATAGGCCATCTGGCGGTCCCAGTCGCCCTCCAGAGCCCGGAGGCGCCTGCCGGCATCGAATCGCTGATCCTGCAAAGCATGGGTCAGCTCGTGGATGGCGACCGCCTCGGCGAGCAGCGCCGGAAGTGGGGTGCCGTCGGGACCGGCGTCGAACGTGTAGTACTTCCGGCTGGTAGGATCGTAGAAGGCGAGCACCTGCGCCTCGTAAACGGTGAGCAGGTTCTCGAGCGCGGTCGAGGATTCAGGGATCAGCAGGAGGGCTTCGAGGACCTCCATCGCGTCGCCGGTGGGAAGGGTGTTATCGCGCGCGATCTGGTCGAGAAGCACCTGCCGAAGATCGCTCCGAGAGAGCTCGACGACCTCGACCGGGCGATCGAAAGCGAGACCCCGCAGAGACTCCACCCGGGCGGAAATCTCCGGAACGCCGGCCCTGACGAGCGGAGAAATCAGGAGGAGGAAAAGGAGCGCTCGGATGGGCATGTACGGCCCAACACGAGCCTCGCGACCCTCCATTCCTCGAGAACCGGCGGACCGAGGGCGCTTTCCGTGCTTGTGCCGGGAGGAAAGAGTCCCTTAGAATCGCGGCCTGACTCATCCGATGGAACGCCGCTCAGAACGGATTGAAATTACGATCAGCAGCCGGTTCGAGAATATCGAGCTGGTTCAGGTGATCGCGGAGCATCTGTGCGAACATGCGGGCGTCGATGACGACGCGGCCCATTGGGTTGGGATGGCCGTGAGGGAAGGGGTCGCCAATGCCATCAAGCACGGAAACCGGCTCGACGTGGCCAAGAAGGTGAACACGGTGTTCGGTCTCGAGGGCAGCAGGCTGTCGGTCGAGATCTCGGACCAGGGGTCGGGGTTCGATCCGACCGAGGTCAGTGATCCACTGAGCCCGCCGAATCTGATGAAAACCAGCGGGCGGGGTATCTTCTACATGCGGACGTTCATGGACTCGGTCGACTACGATTTCTCCTACGCGGGAGGAACGCGGCTGGTGATGACCAAGATGCTCGAACAGCAAAAGGAATCCTGAGCTGCTCAGCTCAACAGGACTGAAGGAGACAATATGAAAACCAGCTCTCGCAACGTGAATGGAGTGGAGATCATCAAACTCGAAGGAAAGATCACGATCGGAGCTGGCGACTCCCAGCTCCGCGACGTGATCACCAATGCGGTCAAGGAAGGAAAGAACCACATCCTCCTCGACATGAAAGAGGTCTCGACGATCGACTCGTCGGGCATCGGAGAGCTGGTCGGCGCCTACACCACCGTCACCAATCGGGGCGGCAAGCTCAAACTGGTGCATCTGCCTGGAAAGGTGACCGATCTGCTTCAGGTCACCCAGCTCATCACCGTTTTCGAGGTTTACGAAGACGAGTCCGAGGCGGTGAGCTCCTTCTGAGCCGCATACCGGGCCCGCGCCTGGAGCCCGAGTGAAAAAGCCCGTCATCGGCGGGCTTTTTCATCGAACACTCGCGCCGGCGTTCAAAACCGCTGCCGCGCGGCCTCGGCTTCCCTCCGGCGAGCGCCCATCCAGTCGATCGGCAGCGGGTTGGTCCGGATCGAGACCACGGATTCGAGCCACCGGGTGAACATCTCGTCCGCCAGAGCCGAATCGGCAATCGCGTTCTCGCGAATCCCCACCAGGACTCGGAATGGCTCCACCTCGGAAAGCACGCTGACCCGGATCTGGACGTAGCGCGGGTAAGGACTGATCGGGGTCGGTGGCGGAAGATTCAGGTTGAGGCGGGCCACTCCGCTGAAATTCTTCTTCTCGCCCGGCAGAATCTCCACCAGGCGCGGAAGCAAGTCGTGACCCGGCACCTCGGACCCGAGGTGAATCACGACCGTGCGCTCCCCTTCCTCGAATGAAACGGCCGGGACCAGATCCGCCACTGCAATCGGCTCGGCGCGCTCGTTCGTGATGTCCCACGTCATGCGGAGGGAGGTCCCGGGACCGAAGCTCTCGGTGAAAATCTGGGCATCGACGCGCACGCCGTCTTCGGTGCCGAGGAGTCTGCGCGGTTCTTCCAGGTCGACGCCGGAGCTCGCACATCCGCCTGCGAGCAGAAGTACGAGCGCGAGCAGCAGGTTCCCGAATCTCATTCCGATCCCTCCCCCGTCATCTTCCCACACCCTGTCGCCGCGGGAAACGGTTGGCGGCATCGACCGAAGGCGTCCCCCGCGAATCTCGTTCACCCCATCGAATGGGAAGAGCGTTGGTCACGATGGCGGCGATGCGGAGAGAGGTCAATCGATCTTCAACACCGCCAGAAATGCTTCCTGCGGGATATCGACTCTCCCTACCCTCTTCATCCGCTTCTTTCCTTCCTTCTGTTTCTCGAGGAGCTTGCGCTTTCTCGAGATGTCACCGCCGTAACACTTGGCGATGACGTTCTTCCGGAGGGCTTTCACGGTCTCGCGGGCGATGATGCGGTTACCGACGGCGGCCTGGAGGGCGACCTCGAACATCTGCCGGGGTATGAACTCTCTCATCTTCTCGACGAGGAGCTTTCCACGTCCGAATGCCTTGTCCCGATGAACGATCAGGGAAAGCGCGTCGAGCGGCTCGCCGTTGACCAGAATGTCGAGCTTCACCAGTTCGCTCTGGCGATAGCCGACAAACTGATAATCGAGCGACGCATAACCGCGGGACATCGATTTCAACTTGTCGAAGAAATCGAGGATTACCTCATTCAACGGCATCTCGTACACAATCATCACTCTGTTGGCAGCGACGTACTCCAGCTTCTTCTGGATGCCGCGCCTGTCGGTGGCGAGAGCGAGAATCGGGCCAACGAATTCGTCTTTCGTCAGAATCGTCGCCAGGATGAAAGGCTCCTCGATGTACGAGATCGTCGACGGATCCGGAAGCTTCTGGGGATTCTCGACGTCGAGCGTTTTTCCGTCGGTGTTGTGGACGATGTACCGGACCCCCGGAGCCGACGTCAGCAGTTCGAGGTTGAACTCCCTCTCGAGCCGCTCCTGGATGATCTCCATGTGAAGCAGGCCGAGAAATCCGCAGCGAAACCCGAAACCGAGAGCCGTCGACGTCTCCGGCTCGTAACTGAATGAAGCGTCGTTCAGCTTCAACTTCGCCACGGCGTCGCGCAGGTTTTCGTAGTCGTCGCTGTTGATCGGGTAGATTCCAGCGAAGACCATTGGCTTGACGTCCTCGAAGCCGGGAAGGGCTTCGACGACCGCGTCACCCTGGGTCACCGTGTCGCCGATTTTCGCCTGCACGATGTCCTTGACGTTCGCACCGATGAAACCGACTTCCCCTACACCGAGACTCTCCACCTCGCGCCCTTTCGGGCTGAAAACACCGAGGGAGCTCACCTCGTATTTGCGCCCGGTCGAGACGAAGCGGATCGTCATCCCCTTACGCAACTCGCCGTCGATCACGCGCACCAGCACCATGACCCCGCGGTACGGGTCATACCAGGAATCGAAAAGCAGCGCGCGCAGAGGCTGATCAGCCTCTCCTTTCGGAGGGGGAATCGCCGAGACGATCCTCTCGAGAACGTCCTCCACACCGAGCCCGACCTTCGCCGAGGCGAGCACGGCGTCGTGAGCGTCGAGCCCAATCACCTGCTCGATCTGCTCGCGAACGCGGTCGGGCTCCGCTGAGGGAAGATCCACCTTGTTGATCACCGGGATGATCGCCAGGTCGTTCTCGATCGCCAGATAGCTGTTCGCCAGGGTCTGCGCTTCGACTCCCTGGGTCGCATCCACGACCAGGACCGCCCCCTCACACGCCGCCAGGCTCCGGCTGACCTCGTATGTGAAATCGACGTGACCTGGCGTGTCGATCAGGTTGAACAGGTACGTCTGCCCGTCCTTCGCCAGGTAATTCAGGGTCACCGCACGGGCTTTGATCGTAATCCCCCGTTCGCGCTCCAGATCCATGTCGTCGAGCATCTGCTCGCCCATCTGGCGCGCCTCGACCGCCCCGGTCCGCATCAGGATCCGGTCGGAAAGCGTCGTCTTCCCATGGTCGATATGGGCAATGATCGAGAAATTGCGTATGAGCTTCGGGTCTGTCATCGGTCGTCTGAGCCCGCGCCTCACGCGGGGCGCCCCATCTAACACCAAAGAAAGGCGAAGTCATCCTCCCTCGCCGGATCCCCGCCTCGCCGGGTACCCCAACCCTCGGCGATCGACGCTCACATCCCGCCACCATGGCCGTCACTCAAATCGCACGACCACCTTGGATATGATGCGCGCCGGAGGACTGCTCTGATGAAAATCGCTTTTCTGGGACTCGGGGCCATGGGGTACCCAATGGCGGCCAATCTTGCGCGCAGCCACGCGGTCACGGTGTGGAACCGGACGGCCGACGTCGCTCGCCGACACGCTGATGAGCACGGTACGACGCTCGCCGAACGGCTCGACCAATGCGCGCCTGCCGACGTGGTCATCTCGATCGTACCGACCAGCGCCGAGGTGGCTGAGCTCGCGTCCGCCCTGACCGGAGCCGGCTTGCGTCCCGGCTCTTTCTGGATCGACATGACCAGCGGGGACCCGTTCACCAGCCGGACGATCGCTGCCGCGCTGGAGGCGAAAGGAGTGCGGTTCGTCGATGCCCCCGTCACGGGCGGCACTCCGGGAGCCCAGGCGGGGACCCTGACGATCATGATCGGAGGAGCGCCGGAAGACTTCGAGCGCGCCAGGGAGATCTGCGCGTCGATGGGAACCAGAATCGTTCATGTCGGGGAGATCGGCGCGGGCCATGCGGTCAAGGCGGTCAACAACGCCATGCTGGCCGCGAACATGTGGGTCGCGGCCGAAGGGCTGCTGTCGCTTCAGACGCTCGGACTCAACCTCGAAAAGGCTTTGGAGGTCATCAACTCCGGGAGCGGCCGCTCGAATGCGAGTGAGAACCTTCTTCCGAGCAGAATCATCGGAGGAGATTGGCCGCTGACCTTCAAACTCGCTCTCCTGGACAAGGATGTGAGGATCGCGGCCAGTATCGCCCACTCGCAGCACCTGGCCACGCCGATGATCGGGTTGACGTCGACCCTCTTCACGGCCGCTCTCCAGGCCCTCGGAAAGGGAGCGGACTATATCGAGGTCGCGAAGTTCGTGACCTCGCTCAACGGAGAGAGCTGGCCCGGAGAAAAAAACTCCTGAACGTCGAAAAGGCGAGCCGCGAGGCTCGCCTTTCGTTCTTGCCCACCCACCCGCGTGAACCGACTGAGACCCCTCCGGCCGCGAGGAGGTTTGCCCAGGAGAGTTGCCCATTCGCCCAACCAACCCGGCCGCAGGAGCGGCCGAGACTCGAAGAAGTGGCGACCGAAAGGGTCTCAGTCCGTTCACGCACTCCGGAAGTCGAATACTCGACCTCCTCGGCGAGGATGAATGTAGCTGCCGTCCCCCTTTGGTTCCGTGAGCAGGGTCACAAACGAGGGCCGGGGAGAAGAAATCGCCCTACTTCTTGTACCAGTCGGCGTTGATCTGGGTGAAATGCGCCCACTTCTCCGGCAGAAGATCCTCGGGGAAGATTGCCTGGACGGGGCAGGCGGGCTCACAGGCTCCACAATCGATGCAGACCTCGGGATCGATGTAGAGCATCTCGGCCCCGTCGAAGTCTCCCTCGTCCTTGCGGGGGTGGATGCAGTCGACGGGGCAGACGTCGACGCATGCGGTGTCCTTCGTGCCGATGCAGGGCTCGGCGATGATGTAGGTCATGAACGCTCCCTGTGCCTTGCTGGGGTTTGAAACGAAATCATTCTAGCTCGAATTCAGCCGCGCGTTGTGCGCACGGATCCGAGCCCCGTTCCATGGCTCAATCCCGCCAGCGGTCGATTCCCTCGATGACGTAATCATTTCCCATGAACGTGACTACCTCGCCCGCCTTCCGGCTGATCAGGGCGTGCGCGGCCTCACTCAGGTTCGAGTAGATTCCGTGCTCCGGATCGGATTCCCAGGGGCCCAGGATCGCGACGGTGCGCTGGACCTCGCCGTTTCTGAGGCTGACCGTGGTTCCGATGCGCACTTCGCTGACATCGACCTCGGAGGGATCGATGACTCGCACCCTCGAGAGCTCTCCCGACAGTTCGGCGACCCTGGCGGAGAGATACTCTTGGCGCTGGCGCGCCGCTTTGTACTCGAAATTCTCGCGAAGGTCGCCCATCTCGCGGGCGACCTGGATCGCCTTGAGGGTCTCGGGGATCTCGACCGTCTTCATCCGCTCGAACTCTTCCTTCTTGGCGGCGAGAGCTTTGGCGGTGGCGAAAATCGGCTCGATCTGGGGAGCTCTCAGTTCGGGATACGTCATGTGAGCGGCGTCGCGGAGCAGATCCCGCCGGTATTCCTCGAGGCTGCCGAAACGCTCGAGGGTCTCGATGAGCTTGCGCGTTCCCTCCGGGTTGTCTCCCCGCATCAGGATTCGAACCGCCAGGCCGCCGCGGTCGAACAGCTCCCGCATCCTGGCACGGATGGAGGAGAACTCCTCCCATCCGATCGCCTCCAGCATCTGGTTGAGAAGGTTGATGGTGGCTCGCTCGGAGAGCTCGTCGCGATCCGCAATCGTCTTGACGAACCAGAAAAACGCGCGCGGGTGGCGCCTCGGGTGCCTCAGCGTCTCGTCGATCAGGCGATCGGCGATTTCGGGAGCGTCCTTCTCCAGGGCCTCGATCACGCCGCTGAGGATGCGGAGATCGTCGTCCATGAAGAAGATCTCACCGAAAACCTTCGGCCACTCGGGATGGCGCTCGCGAATGATCTCGATGGCTTTCTCGCGGAGATTCCGGTCCGAGATTCCCGAAGCGACCCGCGCAGCCATG
This sequence comes from Thermoanaerobaculia bacterium, assembly GCA_046261635.1. Classification (GTDB taxonomy): domain Bacteria; phylum Acidobacteriota; class Thermoanaerobaculia; order Gp7-AA8; family Gp7-AA8; genus JBHEPS01. The sequence continues at coordinate 18,283 of JBHEOL010000175.1, forward strand.
GGAACCAGGAGGAGCTCGTCGCGGTCGATGGTGGTCTCGGCCTTGCCAGGAAGCTTCTCGAGGGCGGCGAGAGTCTCCCATGCCCGAGACGGTTCGGTATCGGCGAGCCTTGCAACCTCCTCGTTCAGGATCCGAGCGAAGTAGTCAGCGAGCTCCTGGCTTCGCGAGCTGTGCTTCTTCGCCAGATCGACGCGTGCTCGATGGACCGCCTGATCGAATTCGCGGCGGATCGAAGTTTCCGCATCGTCCTCGGTTGCGCTCCAGTCGTAACTCGCCTTCACCCCTTTGCCCGAGGTTACGATCCGAGGATTCTTTCTCGCGGAAGTCCACCACGAGGTCCACCTCGCGTCGGGAACAATGCCGAGCATCGCGTCCTTCACCTCGCCCACGACCATCGGGCGCCCGAAACTCTGAAGCAGCCGGGCGAACGCATCACCTGGCGAGGCGAGCACCTCTTCCCTCAATTCCTCGGGCCGTTCGAACGAGTCGCGGAGGATATGGCCGGGAGGGAGCGGAATCAGATTTTTCTGGGCGGCACCGAGCGGAATCGAAACCCGTTTCTGCTTCTCGAAATCGACCCGGCAGATGGCGAGGTCGGGATTGAGCTCGGTCACCACGCCCGGCCCGCGGCCGGCCATGAAGAAGTACTCCCCCTCGTCGTAAGTCAGCCAGAGCTGAATCTTTTCGGCCTTCTCGACCGGGTTCTGCTCCTTGGGATCGAATCCGACGGCAGCCATCACCTTGTCGAACGAGGGGCGCGTGCCGAGCGCTTTCCGCACCGCTTCTTCGAGGGGCGCGGCCAGACTCGCCGGCCTCCTGGAGAGGCGGCCGATCTCGCGAAGCACCGTCAGGCGCTCCTCCCAGGCATCGGCGTCCTTGAGCGCTTCGGCGAGCAGTTCAAGAAGCGAGTCCGCGCGGGAGCGCTCGTCGGCCTTCCGCAGTTGATGCGCGACCGAAAGGAACTCGTCCAACCGCCGGGGATCGCGCTCGAGCTCCGCCATCCAGCGGCTTTCGAGCTCCTCCCACGACTTGCTCTCGATCAGGGTTTCGGCTTCACGACTGAACTGCACGGGCAGGACCTCCACTTCACGCTTCGGGTTTCGACTGAAGGACCGCCATTTTTATCACTCCCGGCAGGGGGACGCCAGCGAGCCGCACGCCGAAAACGAAACGAGCGGCCCGCAGGCCGCTCGTTCTCATCTGATCGTTTCGATCAGCGGCGCATCTTGACGAGCGCCTGAAACACTTCGAATGGAAGCTCCTCGTTTCGGACGATCGACCGAAGGTGGTGGAGCCGGTGCTTCCCTTCCTTCATGTCTTCGAGCCGGAGGTCATGCTTCCGCATCAGCTCTTTCGCTTTGTTCTCGGGCATAGTTCGCGTGCTCCCTTTCCAGCCAGGAGTTTGAGGATCCTTGGTTTTGGAACCCCTGCGAACGAACCCGTGGAATGCCGTATTCCACGGCTCGTTCCTTCGTTTCACCCCCGCAGCGCATCGAGAATCTTCTCGTGGATGCCGCCGAACCCCCCGGACGACATGACCAGCACGACGTCCCCCTCGGATGCTTCGCGGGCAATGGCGGCCGCGATCCCGTCGATGTCCTCGATATGGCTCGCCGTCACTCCAGCCGTCTCCAGCGAATCAATGACGGCTTCGACCGACATCATCCTGTCCAGCCCGTAGCGGGTGGCGTAACGCTCCTTGTAATAGACGGGGCCGATGATGACCTGATCCGCTTCGCGGAACGCCCTGTTGTATCCCTCCTCGAACTCCTTGCGCGCCGAGGAGATCGAGCGCGGCTCGAATACGGCCCAGATCTTCTGACCGGGATAGCGGCCGCGCGCTCCCTTGAGCGTCGTCCCGATCGCCGTCGGGTGATGCGCGAAGTCGTCGATGACGGTCACGCCCCGCTCGACGCCACGGACCTCCATCCTCCGCTTGATTCCCTCGAAGCTCTCGAGCCCCTTCCGAATCTGGTCGGGCCCGAGGCCCAGCTCCGAGCAGAGCGCGATGTTCGCCAGTGCATTGAGGACGTTGTGCTCTCCCGACAGGGTCGTGCGGAACCTCGCCCACTCCTCACCGCGCCGCGAAACGGTGAACAGCGTTCCGGCCGGGACGTACTCGATGTCGGATGCACGATAATCGCGCTCGGGCTCTAGGCCGTAGCTGATCCACTTTCCTCCGGCCCCGGCCCGAAGCTGCCTCACGTTCTCGTCGTCTTCGTTGGCGATGATCCGGTCCTCCGGGCCCGTCTGCTCCACGACCAGCCGGAACGCGTTCATGATCGCCTCGAGACCGTCGTAGATGTCGGCGTGGTCGAACTCGATGTTGTTGATCAGCAGGGAGTCGGCCCTGTAGTGGAGAAACTTCGGTCCGCGGTCGAAGAAGGCCGTGTTGTACTCATCGCCCTCGATGACGAAGTGCGGCCCGTCGCCGAGCTTGAAGTTGTGCTGGAAATTCACCGGGATTCCCCCGACCACGAAAGACGGATCCTCCCCGGCCGCTTCGAGCATCCAGGCGAGCAGCGAAGTCGTGGTCGTCTTTCCATGGGTTCCGGTCACCACAACCGAGTGTTTCCCCTGGATGAACAGCGCGTAGATCGCCTCGGGCATCGAGGTGTAGGGGGGGTCGAGCTCGAGGGTCGCGACCGCCTCCGGATTCGTCCGGGCAGCGACGTTGCCGATCACGACCAGATCGGGCCGAAACGTCTCCACGTGCTCCCGCGTATACCCTTCGAGGACGTCGATTCCGTTCGTTTCCAGATAGGTCGACATGGGGGGATAGACCTTTTCGTCCGAGCCGGCAACGACGTAACCTCGCGCCTTGAGCATTCCGGCGAGGGAGGCCATGGCGGTTCCCCCGATTCCGATCAGATAGATCCGCTTCGGATTCTCAGGCAGGGCGATGTGGGGCATGACTTACCTCTCTCTTGTTGTGGGCCCGAAGCTTCAAGCAGCCTCGTGGGGAAAGTAATTTCCGTGCGATGGATGGCGGCAAATCGTAAGATTTTCAAGGGAATGCTGGTTTCCGGCCCCCTGTTCGATTACGGGGATCAGCGGTCAGTTCAAGTTCAATCGATGCTCGGCAAAAAGGAGTTATATATGCTTTCCAGGCAGTTCGTTTCGATTCTGACGGTGGTGGTCGCTCTCGGGCTGGCCATGGGAGCCGTCGCCCAACAGAGTGGTGCCGCCGGCCCGAAACTGTCGCTGGTCGACCCGGTGAAGGATTTCGGTACGGTCCCGAAGGGCGAGGTTCTCACGTGGGACTTCACGGTCCAGAACGCCGGCTCGACCGATCTCCAGATCCTCAGTGTCCAGCCCGACTGCGGCTGCACGGTCGCGAACTTCGACAAGGTGATCAAGCCGGGACAGACGGGAAGGATTCACGCCGTCGTCGAAACGGTCTCGTTCAGCGGCCCGATCGCGAAGACGATCTCCGTCCAGTCCAACGATCCCTCCACGCCGATGGCGCGGCTGACCATGCGTGCAGACGTCAAGCCTTACGTCCAGGCCTTCCCCAACGGTTTCCTCCGGTACATGCTCCAGCTCGGCCAGGCCGACAAACAGAGCACGATCCTCGTCACCGAGGATGAGGAGCCGTTCCAGATCGTCAGCATCGAGTCGCCGGCCGACTTCATCAAGGTGGACTACGAGAAGGTTCCGGTCGCCGAGCGCGTCCAGGCGGGGCGTGCGGGACAGGAGCAGTACCGCTTCACTGTGACCGTCGGCGGCCCCGAGGCGAAGGTCGGTCCGATCGCCGAGAAGGTGAAGATCACGACCAACTCGAAGCACCAGCCGCAGTTCCTCCTTTCGGTCACCGGCCTGATCCGCCCGGCTTACGTCGTCAGCCCTTCCGTGCTGAACTTCGGAGAGGTGAAGGTCGGGGACGCTTCCGCGACCCGGACCGTGACGGTCGGAGCGACCAATCGCACGAGCAATGCGTTTCAGGTGACGAAGGTCGAGTCGTCGAATCCGAGCATCGTCGCCGAGGCAAAACCGGCCGGTAACGGCGCTTTCGAAGTCACCGTCCGCCTCGCCAAGCCGGGCAAGGCCGGCGCATTCGACAGCAACATCAAGATCTACACGAACGATCAGTACTCCCCGGTTTACACGCTTCCGGTCCGCGGCAACATCACGGGCTGATCTTCACCCGATGCCAGACGAAAAAAGGCGAGCCGCCCGGCTCGCCTTTTTTCGTAACACCGCGAGATCCGGAATCACCCGACGGCTTCCTTCATGCGCTCGGCGTCGAAGTGGGAGACCACCGGCTCGATCACGGCGTCCAGCTCGCCGTTCATGATCGCCGGAAGGTTGTGCAAGGTCAGTCCGATCCGGTGGTCGGTAACGCGGTCCTGCGGAAAGTTGTACGTGCGGATCTTCTCGGAGCGGTCGCCGGTGCCGATCATCCCCTTCCTCTGGGCCGAAAGGTCCGCTTCCCGCTTCGCCTGCTCGAGGTCGAAGAGTCTCGCTTTCAGGACCTTGAGGGCCTTCGCACGGTTCTTGATCTGCGACTTCTCGTCCTGACAGGAGACGACCAGCCCGGAAGGAAGGTGCGTCATCCGGACGGCGGAGTAGGTCGTGTTGACCGACTGACCGCCCGGCCCGGAGGAACAGAAGGTGTCGATCCGGAGATCCTTCTCGTTGACCTGGATGTCGATGTCCTCGGCCTCGGGAAGGATCGCCACCGTGATCGCCGAGGTGTGAATCCTCCCCTGCGTCTCGGTCGCCGGAACGCGCTGGACCCGGTGTACCCCCGACTCGTACTTGAGACGTGAATACACCCGGTTGCCCTCGACCATCAGGGTCGCGTCCTTCACCCCGCCGACCGCCGAATAGTTCGCGTCCGTGACGTCCACCTTCCACCGTCGAAGCTCGGCGTACCGGATGTACATCCGCATGATCTCGGCGGCGAACAGGGAAGCCTCGTCGCCCCCGGTGCCTGCCCGGATCTCGACGATCACGTTCTTCTCGTCATTCGGATCCTTCGGCTGAAGCAGGATCTGGAGCTCGCGCTCGAGCTGACCGGTCTTCTCCTCCAGCTCTTCGATCTCGATCTCGGCGAGCCCCCGCAGCTCCGCTTCCGCGGACGTGAGCGTGCCGAGCATCTTCCGGGTCTCGTTCAGGCGGTCGGACGCCTCCCGATGCTCACGGTACTTCTGCACGAGCTCCTCGACGTCAGAAAGCGACTTCATCGTCGCCCGGTAGACGTCCAGGTCGTTCACGATCGTCGGATCGGAGAGCTTCCGCTGCAAATCCTCGTACTTCCGCTCGATTTCCTTCAGTTTCTCGTACATCGGGACGACTCCTCCAGGCCCCCCGCGGTCGGGTCCGGCCGGGCTTCGCGCAAAGAAAACGGGAAGGCCCCGCGAGGCCTTCCCGAATCGAGTGACGATGCGTATCTAAGCGACCGCGGGCTGGCTCTCGTCGACCACGTCGTACAGGAGCGCCTCGCGCAGGGCGGTGATGGCGACCTCGAGCTGAGAGTCGTCGGGCTCCTTCGTCGTGATCTTCTGAAGCCAGAGACCGGGAGTGATCATAATCCGGCAGAGCGGATTGTCGAGGTGCCGTGCGGAGAAGCGGATGATCTCATAAGCGATCCCTGCGATCAGTGGCAGGAGGACGATCCGCGCGCCGAACTTGACGGCGAAAGGAGCCGTCGCCGGAACGAGCGAGAAGATCACGATCGAGATCGCCATCACGAACAGCAGGAAGCTGGTCCCGCACCGGGGGTGGAGGGTCGACTTCGACCTTGCATTCTCGACCGTGAGCTCTTCTCGAGCCTCGAACGTGTAGACGGTCTTATGCTCCGCGCCGTGGTACTGAAACACGCGCCGGATGTCCTCGAGGTAGGAAATCGCGATGATGTAGACGAAGAAGAAGACTGCCCGGATGATGCCGTCGATGATGTTGTAGGCGAGGTTCCCCATCTCCGGAAGCAAGCTGTGCCGGATCAGGTTCGTCAGCCCCAGGGGCGCGAGGACGAACAGGCCGATTCCGAGCAGAAACGCCATCCCCATCGAGGAGGCAACCGCCCAGTTCGACATCTCCGGCTCTCCGTCCTTCCCTTCGCTCGAAACCGAGGCCGAGTAATTCAGCGCACGGATGCCGAGAACCAGGGACTGAATCAGCACGACCGAGCCCCGGAGGATCGGGAGCTTGAGCAGTGGATACTTCTGGCCGAGTGAGGTGAGCCGGTCCTTCCGGAGGGCGATGCCGCCGGATGGCTGGCGGACGGCGACGGTGTAGCCGCTCAGAGAGCGCATCATCACGCCCTCGATCACGGCCTGCCCGCCGATGAGCATATCGACGTTCCGATCGGCTCCACCCGAAGGGGCCGCCGAGGTCAGGCCGTTGGTGAACGCTCCGAAGGCGCCCGCGAATGCCCGGGCCGCCGCCTTCCAGCTTCGTCCGAGCGCGCGACGCATCTCAGTCCTTTTTCGCGTACTTCTTGTTGAAGCGGGCGACCTGGCCGGCCGAGTCGACCAGTTTCTGGCGACCCGTGTAGAAAGGATGGCACTTCGAGCAGATCTCGAGGCGCAGCTCTTTCTTGGTGGAGCTCGTCGTCCACGTCTCGCCGCAGGCGCAGTGGACGTTGACCTCCTGGTACTGGGGGTGGATCTCTGGTTTCATTTGAACGAATCCTCGTCTTTTCTGGTGACGTTTGGCCAGTTCGGAAACGTCACCTCCCTCTCTCTTATTCTATCGAAGGTCAGGAAGGGGTCCGGAAACCTCGGAGAACCCAGAAAACCGGCCACGGCAGAGGACTTTGCCCAGGGAACCTTGGGAACCTGGCGTCACGACTCGCGGCCGGGTTCGCGGCGGTCCGC
>JBHEOL010000179.1:0-4664 GCA_046261635.1 Thermoanaerobaculia bacterium
TCCCGGAATAGCGTTCCAGAACCGAGTAACTGCTGGCCAGCCCCGCCCACGCGGGAGCGAACTCGGGATCGAGCCTGACGGCTTCTTCGAAGAGATCGATCGCTCGTCGGAGCCCGACTTCCGAGCGCTGCTGCCAATGATGAAAAGCTTCCAGATAGAGTCGGTAAGCTTCGGAGTCGAGCGTCCCGTAGCGCGCGATGTCCTTCTCCATGCCGGGCATTTCGAGCCCAGCGGCAACCATCCGCACGATGTCGCGGTGGACGAAACCGCTCTCGGTAATCGGCCGGGTGAATCTCTCCATCGAGATCAGGCTGCCATCGCGGGTTCTCACCAGCTCCGCGGTCGTGACCAGCGAGCTTCCATCCTGCCGAGCTACGGCGGTGACGAAAGCATCGACTCTCAGCCCGCGGGCCCATTCGAGTGGTGACTCCGCTGTCCGGTCGAGATTGAAAACGGTGCTGCGACTGGTCACCCGAAGCTCCGGAAACAGCGAAAGGGCCGAAATCACGTTCTCGGTCAGTCCGGCGGCGAAGTACTCCTCGCTCTCCCACCCCCCTTCGATCGCGAAAGGGAAGACCGCAACCGACTCGACCGCGGGAAAAGCCACGCTCGGGGCTCGGTGCTGCTCCCATTCGACGAGGAATGCGACCAGCAGAATCGAAATACCCGCGGTCCAGGCGATCCGACTTCTCCGATTCCTTTTCCTGGAGGGCCTGTCCGTGCCCAGGGGAATCTGCGAGGCCATGTCGCGTGCCAGATTCCGCAGGTCGACGAGCAGTTCGCCGGCCGACTGATAGCGCCGCTCCGGGTCTTTCTCGAGGCACTTTCGAATGATCCTCTCGAGCTCGTCTGGAAGCTTGTAGTTGAACCGCGCCATCGGTTCCGGCTGGTCGTTGATGACCTTCTGCAGGATCTCGATCGTGTTCGCACCGCGGAACGGCATCCTTCGGGTGACCATCATGTAAAGGACGACACCGACGCTGAAGATGTCGCTCCGCTCGTCGCCACGCCGGCCGAGCGCCTGCTCCGGACTCATGCTGGCGGGAGTTCCCATCACAACTCCCGATTGCGTAACCCACTGAGTCCTTTCCACCGGCGCGGCTGGTGCGTCCATTCTCGCGAGGCCGAAATCGAGAACCTTGACGTGGCCGGCGTGAGTCAACATCACGTTGGTCGGCTTGATGTCCCTGTGAATGATCCGGTGCCTGTGGGCCTCCGCGACCGCTTCGACCAGCTCCACGCCGATGCCGACGATCTCCGGGATATCCAGCTCCGCGCGAGCGATCCTCTGCTCGAGGGTCTCTCCCTCGATCAGTTCCATCGCGATGAAGCGAGCCCCGTCGTTACCGCCGGATTCGTACACCTGTGCGATGTTGGGATGGATGAGCGAGGCGGCGGCGCGCGCTTCACAATCGAAGCGCTGAAGCCGCTGGGGATCCGATGCCATCTCGGGGGCGAGGATTTTCAATGCGACCGTGCGATCGAGGTGCTCGTCCGCCGCCGCAAAGACTTTCCCCATTCCACCCGATCCGATTTGACGAATCAGCCGGTAGTGAGCGATGCGCTCCATGGCTCTCGACTCGAGGACGCACGAGGCGGCCTCCCTGAACTGTTGGTGATGTGTCGATTATCACACACCTACCCCTTGAAAAGACCAGGAAGGAAGGTCGACAGGAGCGGAATGTAGGTGATGGCGATCACGCCTGCGAGTAACACGAGGAGCATCGGCAGCGACGCTCGATAGACCTCAACGAGTGGCTTCTTGAAGCGGTACGAAGATATGAAGAGGTTCATCCCCACCGGGGGTGTGAGATAGCCCAGCTCCAGGTTCGCGAGGAAGATGATTCCCAGGTGAACAGGATCGATTCCGAACGCCATGCCGATGGGAACGATCAGCGGGACGACGACCACGATGGCGGAGTAGACATCCATCAGACACCCGACGATGAGCAGAAAGACGTTCAACAGGAGCAGAAACAGCAGCTTCGACTGGATCGAACTGGTCGCCCATGCGACCGCCAGAGTCGGAATGCGGGCGTCGACGAGAAAGCTGGTGAACCCCAGCGCGACTCCGAGAATCAGGAGTATCCCTCCGACGAGCAGGCCGCATTCGCCGAACACGCGCGTGATGCTTCCGAACCCGCTGTAATCGCGATGGACGAGAGTGACGACGACGAGGGCATAGAGCGCGGTGAGCGCCGCCGCTTCCACCGGGGTGGCGAAACCGCCGAAAAGCGCGACCACCACGACGACCGGAAGAAGCAGCTCCCACTTGGCCCCCCGCAGCGCGGCGAGCCCTTCGCGCCAGTCGAGGCGCCGCCTCTCGGAGATCGCCCGGCGCGGCTGGCGCCAGATTCCCCACGCGCAAACCATTCCGACCATCAGAATCCCCGGGAGGATCCCTCCGAGAAACATCTGCTCGAGCGTCACCTGAGCAACGATCGCATAGAGGATGAGCGGAAGGCACGGGGGGAACAGAAGCCCGAGAGAGCCCGACCCGGTCACAAGCCCGAGGCTGTCCCGTTCGCTGTAACGCGCGCTCCGCAGGATCGGGTAGAGCAAGCCCCCAAGCGCGAGGATCGTCACTCCTGAACCGCCGGTGAACGCAGTGAAGAAGGCGCAGGCGATCACCGTGACGATGGCGGGACCACCGCGCAGGGAGCCGAAGAGCGAGTCGAACAGCCGCACCAGGCGTACCGAAGCTCCCCCTTCGGCCAGCAGATAACCGGCCAGGGTGAACAGCGGGATGGCGGGAAGCGACGGATTGACGACGAGCGCGTAGTGGCTCACCCCCAGGACGCCGATCGGGATGCTGGCGGACCAGTGAAAGATCAGCGCTGCTCCGCCGAGGATGGCGAAGATCGGCATTCCCAGGACTGCAGCCGCGACCAGGCCGAAGAGCGCGATCAGCGTGGTCCCCCGCGCCGGATCGCCGATCAGGTACGGTGTCGCGACCATCAACGCAGCGACGATCGCCGCTCCAATTCGTACCGCCACCCTCTCGTCGGCATGGAGGAGGAGCCGGAGTCCGATGATCCCGAAGCCGACCGGAAGGGCCAGCTGCACGACCCACAGCGGAATGCCGTAAGCGAGCGTCCCGCCCGCTTCCCACTCGGTCATGACGAACTTCAGGCTCGCCACCGCCAGATGGATGGCTATGGCCGCCCCGAATCCCGAGGCGAGGAGAACCGCGATCAGCCGTCCCCTCCCCCGGAGAAACGACGCCGTCGCCAGAGCGAGGAGTCGTCGCTCGCGAGCAGCCACCGCTGCTCCGATCATTCCGACCAGCAACGTGCCGTGCTGCACGAGCGCGGTCGAGCCGGAAATGCCGGTGGCCCCGAGGCGACGTAAAACGATCTCGACGATCGGGATCAGGACCATCGCGAGAAGCACGAGCGTGAGCAGGGCTTCCTCGAATCTCGCCAGGGCTCCGGCCGAGCGAGAGCGCGCCAGATCCGGCGCCTCGCCGCCGAGGGCGATCTCGCTCATCGACGTGCTTCCACAGCGCCCCGGTTCTGTTTCCTGTACTCGGCCAGATGCCTCTCGACTTCATCGAACAAATCGGCCGGAACGATCCGGCCTCGGATCGTGGGGTACGCCGCTCTGACTGCCGCCAGCCACTCCGCCTCCTGTGCCGGAGTGAGCTTGTGGACCTTCAGACCGTTCGCTGCCATCGCCTTTACGGCCCGGTCGCTTTCGGAGCGGTTCTGCGCCCGCATCCGTTCGCCCGCCTGCCATGCCGTGCGCGCCAGAGCGCGCTGCGTTTCCGGTGACAGCTTGTTCCACGATCGCTCGCGCACCACCAGCCCCCCGACCAGAGGCCCCCAATTCATCTCGAGCATGTGTGGCGCGGACTTGTGGATCTGGAGCGCCGCCGCATAGTAGGGCGGCAGGGCAACGGCGTTGATGAGGCCAGTGTTGAGCGAGGGGAGAATGTCGGCGGTCTCGAGGGGCACCGGATTGAAGCCGGCGGCCTTGAGGATGTCCGCCTCGTCGATGTTGCCGGCCCAGGAGAACAGCTTCGCTTTCTTCAGGTCCGCGGGAGTGATGATCCGGTCCCGCGAGAAGAACCTCACCCACCCCAGGTCGGCCCAGAAAAGGACCACGTAGCCTTTGTCCCGAAGATTCTTCTCGATCCGCGGACGGAGTTTTTCGCCGACGTAGTCCACCTCGTCGAGCGAACGAAACATCAGCGGCATGTTCTGGAGCGCCTCCACCGAGTCGTGGATATCGGAGAGGCCCACCACCGTCAGAAGCGCCGCGTCGAGCGATCCCTGGCGAAGCTTCCGCACGGTGTCGGCCTCGCCTCCCTGCACGCCTCCGGCGTAGACGACCAGGTCGACACCACCCCCCGGCGCACGTCGCCACTCCTGCCCCATCTGCTGAAGAATCTTTTCGAGCGAGGAACCGGTGGGAGCCACCGTCGCCAGCTTGAACTGAGGAGACTTCTGCATACGCTCCACGCCCTGTGTTTCGGGGTTGCCGCGCGTGCTTTGGCCGGCAACGGGAGACGCCAGGATGAGAACAAGCGAGAGCGCGAGAAGAATGGATACCTGAGTGTTGAGAATTCTCTTCATGAGGGCTCCTTCCCGGAGGTGTTGGAAATCCGATCGTGGTCCGCGGCGGGGACGGCGGATGCCTCGCCAACGGGCTCGTCATCGAGC
>JBHEOL010000190.1:0-3140 GCA_046261635.1 Thermoanaerobaculia bacterium
ACCCGGAACCGCCTGGCGCACGATTCGAGCAACCTCCATCTCTTCCAGGCTTCGCTCGCGGGTGGCGAGCCGGTCCAGCTGACGAGCGGAACCGCCGATTTCTCGAACCCGCAGTTCTCTCCCAATGGCAAGGAGCTCTGCTTCACGACCTCGGATGAGTACCGGAAGATCTACGCCCTCAACCGGATCGGCTGCGCGAGCTGGCCGTGGAAGGGTGACGTGCGCGTTCTCACCGCGCAGCACGACCGCTCGGCCGGCGACTGGTCGTTCATGCCCGACGGAAAGAACATTCTCTTCGCCGCGGAGGACGCCGGCCTCGTGAAGCTCTATCGCGTTCCGTTGCGCGGAGGGAACGTCGAGCTCGCGATCGAGCCTCCGGGGGGCGTCTACTCCGGGCTCGAGATCGCCGGTACGGCATCTCGCCCCGTGCTCGTCGCGAACTGGGGATCGTCCGTGCAGCCGAGCGAGGTCGTGCGGATCGATCCGGCGGCGAAGTCGCACAAGCTGATCACCCGCTTCACGGTCGAAGACGCCGCGAAGCTCTCGTGGCAGCCGCCGCGCCATTTCTGGTTCACCAACGAGGAGGGGATGCAAATCCACAGCATGATCTTCCTCCCGCCGGGCTTCGACGAATCGAAGAAGTATCCTCTCTTCGTGCTGATCCACGGAGGCGCGCACAGCATGTGGCGGGACGCGATCTCGCTGCGGTGGAACTACCACCTGCTCGGCTCTCCGGGGTACATCCTGCTCGCGACCGACTATCGCGGGTCGACCGGATACGGCGAGAAGTTCGCGCTCAGCATCTTCGGCGACCCTCTCGCAGGTCCGGCGAAAGACATCAACGACGCGGCCGACGAGGCGATCCGGCGGTTCCCGTTCATCGACGGGGCGCGCCAGGTCGCGGGCGGCGCGAGCTACGGCGGCCATCTGGCGAACTGGCTCGAGGGGACGACCACGCGCTACAAGGCGCTCATCTCGCACGCCGGCCTCGCGAGCCTCGAGGGGCAGTGGGCGACGAGCGACTCGGTCTTCCACCGCGAGCTGACGGTGGGCGGGCCGCCCTGGGAGCGCGATCCGCTCTGGGTCGAGCAAAGCCCTCTCATGAAGGCGGCGAATTTCAAGACGCCGATGCTCCTCTCGGTCGGGGAGAAGGATTACCGCGTTCCCCTCAACCAGACCCTCTCGATGTGGACCGCGTTGCAGCGCCAGCAGGTGCCGAGCCGACTGCTCGTCTGGCCCGACGAGAATCACTGGATCCTGAGCGGCGAGAACAGCCGCGTGTTCTATCGCGAAGTGCACGACTGGATTGAACGGTGGATTGAACAGTAGGGCGGGAGGGAGGACGATAGGACGAATAGGACCTATAGGACGAATAGGACCTATAGGACCAGCCCTTGAGAAGGTTTGTAGCAGGCTGGTGCCCCCGCCCGTTCTACCTATTCGTCCTATCTGTCCTATTCGTCCTATTCGTCCTATCTAAATCCGCGAAAGAACCCGATTCCTCCCTCCGGTATTGCGCAGTGACAACCGTCAGCTTTGAGCGTATGTTGGTTATCCGTCGGGGAAACTTCCCCGGCCCTTCAGTCCCTCTGAACTAAGTCAGAGCCTCTGGACTCACCCCTCTTAGTCTCCCCACCCCGAAGTGCGATCCTGGCCGCCGGGACTTTCCCGTCGGCACTCGTGTCCGCTTTGGGGGGATCGGCCGGTTACGGCCGGCAAGGAGCATCACATGAAGGTATACGTGGGAAATCTCTCCAAGCGGATCACCGATGAGCAGCTGAGCGCGCTCGCCACCGAGTACGGAACGCTGGTCTCGGCGAACGTCGCGACCGAGCGGTCGGGCGGCGGCTCGAAGGGCTTCGGCTTTCTCGAGTTCAGCAACGAGCAGGAAGCGCGCGCAGCGATTGCGGGCCTCGACGGCCGCGAGGTCAACGGCCAGGAGTTGAAGGTCAACGAGTCGAAGCCGCGCGAGCGGACCGACGGCGCTCCGGCGCGTCACTGAACCGATCTGTTTCGAGCAGGGAGGAGAGGCGGCTCTCGGGCCGTCTCTCCCTCCGCATGAAAGGAGAAGCTTCATGGTGACATTGCTGATGATCGCGGCTGCCGTGGCCCTCGCGGTGCTCGGATGGAATCTCTACCGCAAGTTCGGATCCGACCGGATCGCCGAGCTCAATGAGAAGCGGCGTGCGACTTCGCGCCTCGTGAGCCGAGGGGAGTTCGTCGACGGAAACCGGCACCTCGACGTGGCCCTCGCGGTCACGCAGGATACGTTCTTCTACGAAAACTCCGACATGCAGGCTTCGCTCGATCTGCAGTGGGTTCGCGAGGTCGAATACGACTCGGAGCTCGCTACCGGCGCCGAGGTCGAGAGCGGGAAAGTTCTTCGACTCCGCTCGGGCAGCCAGACGTTCGAGTTCATTCTGCCGGCCGACGTCGTCGACCGGTGGCACATGACGCTTCCTCCGCGGCGCGAGCCGGTTCAGGCAGTGAGCGCCACTTGAGGAGCGTCGCAATGAGAGTCACGATAGAAAACCGCGAATCCGCCAGGCTGGACCCGCTTCGAGATCGCCTCGATCAGGCCGCGAAACTCGAATGTCCGGCGCATGGGAAGACGATCGAAGCCGTCTCAATCAACATTTTCGAGAACGGATGGTTCGACTCGCGATGGACCACCTGCTGCGAGGGCCTCGAACAGCAGGCCGTCGCCGTGGTGAAGGCGCGCTTTTGAACGAAAGCAGGACCATCCGCCGGGTCGCCCTGCTTGGGAATCACCTCCCGCGCCGGTGCGGCATCGCCACGTTCACGACCGATCTTTCGGAGGCGATCGCCGCTGTTTCGCCGGAGCTCGACTGCTTCGTTCTCGCGATGAATGATGCCGGGCACCGACACGCATATCCGGGACGGGTCCGGTTCGAGCTGGCGGATCACGACATCGGCGCCTATACACGCGCGGCCGACTTTCTCAACGTGAATGCGGTCGACGCCCTCTCGGTGCAGCACGAGTACGGAATCTTCGGTGGAAAAGCAGGGAGCCATTTACTCACGCTCCTCCGCGAGCTCAGGATGCCGATCGTCACGACGCTTCACACGATTCTGGCTTCACCGAATCTCCACCAGCGCCGCGTGATGGATGAGCTGGT
>JBHEOL010000195.1:0-7635 GCA_046261635.1 Thermoanaerobaculia bacterium
CTTCCTCGGTCTCGACGCCCGCTACTTCGAGCGTGAGCAGCGGTACCTGCTCACCTACCGGGAGCCGTTCGTGTTCGAGTGGGACATTCCCGTCCAGTTCACTCACTTCCGCTCGCGCGAAGAAAAGCCGGACGACGGGACCCTGTTCCGCCGCGTGGGCACGTTCGTCGAAGCCTCTCGAATCGTGGGGGAGAGCCTCCGCTGGTCGCTCCGCTACGAGTATCGAACGGTCGACTGCATCGATCTCGTCGCCGACGCGGAAGGCGACCGGTGCGAGAACCCCGACGCTCGCCTCGACCAAAGGGAGATCGAGATTTCCAGCGTCACGCCGACCGTCTTCTGGGACCACAGGAACGACCAGATCAACCCGACGCGCGGCTCGTTCGCGAGCTCTTCACTCGAATACGCGTTCCCCCTGTTCGCCGCCGATCCGGAATTTCTCAAGAGCTTCTCTCAGGGCGCCTGGTTCCACCCCCTCGGCGACCGGTCGGTTCTCGCCGCCTCCGCGCGCATCGGGGTCATTCATCCTCTCTCTTCCGATCCGGTCGGATCGTTCGTTCCGTTCCCGGAAAGATTCACCGGGGGAGGAGAGTCGAGCCATCGCGGATTCGATCTCGACCGGCTGGGGATTCTCTGTGCAGACGGAGAGGAGGGATGCAACCCGACGCTGACCTCCATCGACGGGAAAATCTACCCTCTCGGAGGCAATGCCATGCTTCTGGCCGGCATCGAATACCGCTTCCCGATCGTCGGGCAATTGCAGGGCGCAGCGTTCGTGGATGCCGGTAACGTCTGGGCAAACATCGAGGACATCGATTACGGCCAGATGCGTTATGGCGCAGGAACGGGGCTCCGCTACATCACGCCCCTGGGGCCGCTGCGACTCGACATCGGATGGAAGCTCGATCGCCAGCCTCACGAGGATCCGTACGCGACGTTCCTGACCATTGGCTTCTCGTATTGATGAGCCCCTAGCCCCTAGCCCCTGGGTTCCGTATGATTCGGGCTCGAAGTGGAGGTGGGGATGAAGCTTCTCGAAGGGCGGACGGGGATCATTTTCGGAGTTGCCAACAAGCGGTCGATCGCCTGGGCGATCGCGCAGGCGCTCTCTGAGGCCGGGATGCGGCTCGCGTTCACGTACCAGGGCGAGAGACTGAAGGAAACGGTCGAGGGGCTGGCGAACACGCTGCCCGACTCGATCGTTCTCCCCTGCGACGTTACGGTCGAAGGCGACATCGAACGCGTGTTCGACCGCGTCGGGGCCGAGTTCGATGGCAATCTCGACACCCTCGTTCATTCGGTCGCTTTTGCCCCGAGAGAGGATCTCGAAAGAGACTTCTACCTGACCTCCCGCCACGGATTCCGAATCGCACACGAGATCTCGGCATACTCGCTGGTAGAGATGACGCGCGCGGCTCTTCCTCTTCTCGAGAAATCCGACCTCGCCTCGGTGCTGGCCCTTTCGTATTACGGTTCGCAGAAGGTCTCGCCGGGCTACAACGTCATGGGTGTGGCCAAAGCGTCGCTCGAAGCCTCCATCCGTTACCTCGCCTGGGAGCTCGGCCCGAAGAATGTCCGCGTCAACGCGATCTCGGCCGGCCCGGTGAACACTCTCGCCGCCCGCGGAATCAAGGGCTTCACCACGATGCTCAAGCACCACGCCGATTCCTCCCCCCTCCGCCGGAATGTCGAGCTGCGCGAAGTGGCCGATGCGGCGCTTTTCCTGAGCTCACGCATGGCCTCGGGGATCACGGGCGAGGTACTGTTCGTCGATGCCGGCTACAACATCATGGGGGCGAGCGGCAGCGCCTGATCACCCGACCGTAAATGGTTGAGAAACAGCCGTTTGAGGTCGGTTATCTCCTCCTGTTTCTGGCATCCGGATCGCAATGGACCGGGGAGGAGAACATGAATGACCGACACCGTCAGCCCGACGACTCAATTTCATCCCTACACCCCGCCCGATGCCATCCCGATCGCCGAGCGCGAACAGGGGTTGCTCCGGCAGAGCCTGACCCGGATCGGGATCAATCCGGATCGAGCGACGAGTGCCGCCTGGCGCACCGGTGCCTGGGTCCGGCGTCATCCGAGAGCGATCGTGGGAGGTCTGGCCGCAGCCGTAGTGGGCATCGCGCTGGTTCGCTCGCGGCTCGCGAAGACTCCCGGGCCCCGTCGCCCGGAAAGACCGCCTTTCTAGTCCGCGCGGGAAGAATCAGCGTTTTTCCCGAGGCGCCGCCATAGGCAGGTCGATCCCGCGCTCGCGGGCCACCTCGAGCGCGCGCTCGTAACCGGCATCCGCGTGCCGCATCACGCCGGTCCCCGGATCGGTCGTCAGAACGCGCTCGAGCCGGGCCGCGCTCTCCGGAGTCCCTTCCGCAACCACGACCATTCCCGCATGCAGCGAATATCCAATTCCGACGCCGCCACCATGGTGGAACGAAACCCAGGTGGCCCCGGCCGCAGTGTTGAGCAGGGCGTTGAGGATCGGCCAGTCGCCGATCGCGTCGGACCCGTCCTTCATCCCTTCCGTTTCCCGGTTCGGTGAAGCCACCGAGCCCGAGTCGAGGTGATCGCGCCCGATCACGATCGGCGCCGAGACTTCTCCGCTGCGGACCAGCTCGTTGAATCGAAGCCCCGCCTTCGCGCGCTCGCCGTATCCGAGCCAGCAGATCCGTGACGGCAGGCCCTGGAAGGCGACCCTCTTCTGCGCCATCCGTATCCAGCGATGGAGAGCGTCATCTTCGGGGAACAGCTCGAGAATCGCCTCGTCGGTGCGCAGGAGGTCCTTCTCATCGCCCGACAGGACGGCCCACCGGAACGGTCCTTTCCCCTCGCAGAAGAGCGGGCGGATGTAGAGCGGCACGAAGCCGAGAACATCGAAGGCATCGTCCACCCCGGCTGCCTTCGCCTGGCCGCGGAGATTGTTCCCGTAATCGAAGGTGACCGCGCCGCGGCGTTGCAGCTCGAGCATCAGGCGCATGTGTTCGGCCATCGTCTTCATGGAGAGCTCGATGTACCGGGCCGGGTTCTCCTCGCGCAGGGAGAGGGCGCTCCGGAAGCTCATCCCCGAGGGGACGTAGCCGTGAAGTTCGTCATGGGCAGACGTCTGGTCCGTGAGGACGTCGGGGACGACGCCTCGATCGCGGAGCGCCTCCAGGAGATTCACCGCATTGATGGGGATTCCGATCGAAACCGCTTCACCGCGCTGCTTTGCCTCGAGGGCACGGGCGATGCCGCTCTCGAGATCGCTTGCCCGCTCGTCGAGGTAGCGCGTGAAGAGCCTCTTCTCGATGCGTGTCTCGTCGACTTCGGCAACGAGACAGACGGCGTCGTTCATCGTCGCGGCGAGCGGCTGGGCACCGCCCATCCCCCCGAGCCCCGCCGTGACGACGAGCCGTCCGCGGAGGCTTCCGCCGAAGTGCTTGCGCGCGACCGCGGCAAAGCACTCGAACGTCCCCTGGAGGATTCCCTGGCTTCCGATGTAGATCCACGAGCCCGCGGTCATCTGCCCATACATCGTGAGGCCGAGCCCTTCGAGCCTGCGAAACTCATCACCAGTCGCCCAATGCGGGACGAGATTGGAGTTCGCGATCAGCACCCGGGGGGCATTCTCGTGGGTCGTGAACACGCCCACCGGCTTACCGGACTGGACGAGCATCGTCTCATCGGGCCCGAGTCTGCGAAGCGTATCGACGATGGCGTCGAACGCTTCCCAGCTCCGGGCGGCGCGGCCGGTGCCACCGTAGACGATCAGCTCGTCGGGCCGCTCAGCCACGTCGGGATCGAGGTTGTTCATCAGCATCCGGAGGACGGCTTCCTGCTGCCATCCCCGGCAGGAGATCGCGGTTCCGCGAGGTGCGCGGACGGTTCGGGCGCCGGTGGGAGTGTGCTGGGTCGTGGTCATGATCTGCTCCGGACCGGATTCTATCGCGGGATCCGGATCGGTCGCTCTTCCCGCGGGATCCGGCGAGGATCACGTCGATTCCGAAGGGAAACAATCACACCTGCGCGCTCGTGCGGATCGTCCGACTCTCGTGGCCGGTGGACGATTGGAGCCCGTCGTACAATGGCGGGCGAATGCCCAGGAAGGCCGGGATGAAGAAGCTGCGGGATGGCGCGGCCGCCCCACGGGCGGAGCGAGTGGAGGAGATCCTCCGGCGTCTTCGCGCGATGGTTCCGAAGCCGGCCGTATCGCTCGACTTCCGGACCCCGTGGGAGCTTCTCGCGGCGACGATCCTGGCTGCCCAGAGCACTGACGCCCGCGTCAACATGGTCACGAAGGATCTGTTCGCGAAATATCCCACCGTCGGGGACATCGCGCGGGCCGACACGGCGGAGTTGGAGCAGGACATCCGCACCACGGGCTATTTTCGAAGCAAGGCCCGCTCTCTTCAGGGAGCGGCGAACGTCATTTTGAAGGAGCACGGAGGCGAGGTGCCGGACACCTTGGAGCAACTCGTCGAGCTCCCCGGCGTCGGAAGGAAAACGGCCAACGTCGTCCTCGGCAATGCGTTCGGCCGGAGCGTGGGCATCGTCGTCGATACCCACGTGATACGAGTGTCCCAAAGGCTGGGGCTCTCGACCAATTCCGATCCGGTCAGGATCGAGCAGGATCTGATGGAGATCATTCCGAAACGGGAGTGGGTGAAGTTCTCTCACCGCGTGATCCTGCATGGCCGCGCCATCTGTGTTGCGCGAAAGCCGCTTTGCGGCGACTGTCTTCTGAACGAAGTTTGCCCGAGCGCCCGCGAGCCGCGTCTCTGACGGGTCAGGCGGTCGGGACAGGAGGAAAGACGATGATGAAGTTCTCACCCCTGGCGATCAGGATGCTCGTTCTGTCGATTCTGGTGGCGGGCCTCTCGGTTGCACCCGTGCTGACCGGGGAGCTCGCGGCGCAGACTTCGACCTCGCCGACGACGACGACCTACTACGAAGACGACGGAGTGGAAGAGGTGCCGCCCGCCGCATGCGCCGGCTGTCTCGCGGTCGGTATGGCGGTTCCGCTCGTCCTGCTCGTCCTCTCCATCGGCATTGCGCTCTGGATCTTCCGCGATGCGAAGGAGCGGGGAATCCAGTCGCCCCCGCTCTGGGCGGTTCTCGGGTTTCTCTTCAACGTCCTCGGGCTCGTGATCTATCTGATCGCGCGCAAGAACATGTCGCCGGGGCGTCCGGCGGATCCGGGAGCCGGATCGCCGCCGCCTCCTCCCCCCCCCGCGGGATGAAAGAGCCTTCGCTGGCGGCGAAGATTCTGATCGGGACAGCCATCCTCCTCGGGGGGGTGGCTGCCCACGACGCCATGGTCCCGGTTCCGCGGGAGATCACGACCCGCGTGGCGATCGGCGCGATCGAAGGATACCGAGCGGTGATCTCCCCGCTGCTGCGGGGGAGGGTGGCCTGCCGCTTCGAGCCGACCTGTTCGGTCTACGGACTTGAATCGATCCGGCAGCACGGCGCGCTTCGCGGGGGATGGAAAGCCGCGCGCCGCCTGTCCCGTTGCACGACCGCGACTCCGATGGGAACGATCGACCCGCCCTGAGGTCCGCCAGGGCCGAATCAGAGCCCGCGGGTTTTTGCCTCGTCCCAGAGCCGGTCCATTTCCTCCAGCGAAGCGCCCTCGAAGGAGCTTCCCGACTCGTGCAGCGATGCCTCGACATGCTCGAACCGGCGCGTGAATTTCGCGTTGGTGCGCTGGAGCGCGTTCTCGGCATCGATCTCGAAACGGCGCGCGAGGTTCACGATCGTGAAAAGGATGTCCCCGATCTCGTCGGCGAGGCCCTCCCTGTCGCCGCGCCCCACTTCCTCGCGCAGCTCATCCACCTCTTCGTTCAGCTTCTCGAGAACATCCTCATCGCGACGCCAGTCGAATCCGATCCGAGCCGCCTTCTCGGTCAATCGCTGAGCCTTGAGAAGGGCCGGAAGTGAGGGCGGCACTCCCGAGAGCAGGCCCTCCTTCTTCGCCTTTCGCTCCTCCGACTTGAGCTTCTCCCAGTTCGTGAGAACGGTCGCCGAATCCTTTGCGATGACGTCGGCGAACACGTGCGGATGGCGTCGGATGAGCTTGTCGTGGATGGCCTCGACCGCGTCATGGATGTCGAAGCTTCCCTCCTCGCGTGCGATCTCCGAAACGAAAACCGCCTGAAGCAGCATGTCTCCGACTTCCTCGCGGAGCGAGTCGCGATCTCCGGCATCGATCGCGTGGGTCACCTCGTACGCTTCTTCGATGATGAAGGGGCGCAGGTCTTCCATCTTCTGGTCGCGATCCCAGGGACAACCGCCGGGCGCCCGCAACCGGGTCATGAGAGCGAGAAGGTCTTCGAAACTCGGACGTGACATGCGCGCAATTCTACGTGAGCCAGAACGGATGAGCACGGCTCGGACTCGATAGCCACACCGCGGAAAACCCGGTAGATTGCGGAGACACATGACCCCGCCCCATGCCTCAATCCGGGCCTGCCGGGATCCCCGGTTCAACCGAGGATTTCGATGAGTACGGAAACCCGCTCCCCGGTCGGTCTCGATCCGGAAGAACTGACGCTGATCGCGCGCGTTCTCGAGAGCTTCACCGAGACGCTCGATCTCAACGACGTTCTCCGTCGTGTGGTTGAGCTCACGTGTGAGGCTTTTCATGCGAATCGCGCGTGGCTGATCGCACCCGTCGAAGAGGGAAAGAAGAGCGCGAGCGTCGTCGTTGAGGCCACCTCGGCGGGGTACGAGGGTGCCATGGCGAGCGGCGGGGCGATTCCGCTCGAGGCGTTCCGCCCCTTCATCCAGAAGGTCCGCGAAGCCGGACGACCGTTATCCGGGGGCCCCGGAGATCCCGGCGTCGATGGGGAGTTTCTCGAGAAGTTCGGTATCCGCACGCAACTCGTCCAGGTACTCCGCACGCGGGACGAGAGGGAGTGGGCATTCGGCCTCCATCAATGCGACAGGGAGCGGAAGTGGACCGAGTCCGAGCGGAGGCTGTTCGCCCTCGTTGGGCACTACGCCACCCTGGCCATCAACAATGCGCTGCTGCACAGAAAAGCGGTCGAAGAAGCCGCGATTCTCGCCGCGGTCCTGAACGAGATTCCGGAGTCCGCCGTCGTGTTCGGCATCGACGGCGAGATCGTTCGCTCGAACCGGATGGCCGAGCGGCATCACGGAGTGATCTCTTCCGACCCGGAAGTCCGGACCCGGCGCGCGAATCCGCGTGGGCCAGACGGCAGGATCGTGCCTGCCGACCAGGTCCCTTCCGCGCGGGCCCTCCGCGGGGAGCACGTGGCCGCGGACTACGTTTTCTATGACCACAAGGCAAAGGAAGACCGGGTCCACAACGTCACCGCGTCGCCGGTCCAGGATGACGAAGGGAACATCATCGGTGCGGTGGCGCTCACGCGGGACGTCACCGAGGAACGCCTTCAGGCCGAGCAGGACAAGTGGCGGCGGCGCCGGGCCGAGACGCTCGGAACGCTGACGCTGGACCTGGTGGGTCTGGCGGCGGATTTTTCGGGACTCGACACGGTGGCCGAGCGGGTCGGGAAGGGGATGCAGGCCAACGTGGGGATCTACATCTACTCCTCCGGGTCGGATGTGCTCGACCTCGCGGCGTCTTTCTCCCTTTCGGAGGTTGCCCACCATGCGATGGGCTACGTCGCA
>JBHEOL010000222.1:0-10025 GCA_046261635.1 Thermoanaerobaculia bacterium
GCGGAAGTCCCGGGCAGCGGGTCGTTTAGAATCTCCTGATGGCAACGACGCGGGCGGACGTCACGGTCGAGGAGTTCCTTGCGGCCAATCCTCTGCCTGGTTCGCCAGGGTCCTTGCCGAAGCAGGAGTTGCGGCGACGGCTGGACG
This sequence comes from Thermoanaerobaculia bacterium, assembly GCA_046261635.1. Classification (GTDB taxonomy): domain Bacteria; phylum Acidobacteriota; class Thermoanaerobaculia; order Gp7-AA8; family Gp7-AA8; genus JBHEPS01. The sequence goes on from JBHEOL010000222.1 coordinate 148, forward strand.
ATCCCGCCTTCGCAGGGAGACAGCGGCTATTTCTGGGTGGATCGAGCTCGGATCCTCTCGTCCGCGTTGCGGCGCGTCTTTCGCCTCATCTGCTGGCTGTCGGCGGCGGGCCGGTGGGTCATCTCGGATTCTTCGATGCGAGAGACGAGCGAGCCGCCGCGGCGGAATGCCTGCAGGCGGCAGCCGCGTGGCTCGCGAGCGAGGGGGCCGGAGCGATCGTCGGTCCGCTCGATAGCGATACGTGGCACCGGTATCGCCTCAACGCCGGTCCGTTCGACGTGCCTCCATTTCCGATGGAACCGTGGAACCCTCCCTGGTACACCGAGCTGTGGGAAACGAGCGGGTTCCATCTCGTAGAAACGTATTCTTCGAAGCGGATCGAGGACGTCGCTGAGATCAGGCCGCATCTGGCCAAGGGGGTCGAGCGTAGCCACCGGCTCGGCTATCGGATCCGGCCGTTGCGGCGCGACGATCTCCAGGCGGAGCTCGATGCGATCCACCGGATCTCGCTGTCGATCTTCGCCGACAACTTTCTCTACTCGCCGCTCGATCGCCGTGAGTTCGGCGAGCTCTATGCCGGCGCTCTTCCGCTGCTCGATCCGGATTTCGTCGTGTTCGCGACGGCTCCCGACGGGCCGGAGTGCGGATTCGTATTCTCTTTCGCCGAGCAGGATCGGGGACTCGTTCACTACAAGACGATCGGAGTCGAAGCGCGGCATCGGCGGTCGGGAGTGGCGGCCGCGCTGGCTGATCATGTTTACTCCAACGCTCTCGGGAAAGGGCTGAAGGCCGGCAACCACGCTCTCATGCGCGACAACAACGCGTCGCAGGGGATGGATGCGGGTCACGGCACGGTCTTCCGGCGCTATTTCCTCTACGGCTGGAGCGGGGGATGAGCGGAAACGTCTGCGGTCTGTTCTTCAAAGCTGCTGCACGCCACAGCGATACGGTTGCTCTCGCGATTCTCAAGGGCGACAGCGAGATCGTGGTCGCCTTCGGTGAGCTCCGGGACCGGGTGGAGCGGTTCGCCGGCGGGCTGGCGTCGGCCGGATTCGGCCGCGGAAGCCGCGCGATCGTCATGGTGCCGATGTCGATCGACCTCTACACGGCTCTTCTCGGGGTGCTCTCGGTGGGGGGTACCGCAATGTTCGTCGATCCTTGGATCGGAATCAGGCGGATCGCGAGCGTCGCAGCGGCGTCTGCTCCAGATGCATTCATCGGAGTTCCGAAAGCGCACCTCATGCGCCTTCTGCATCGCGCGCTGGGGACGATCCCGCTCACGATCTCCACGGCCTCTCCCTGGGCCGGCATGGTCGCGCATGAGAGTTTTGAGAGCCTGCGAGGTGCGGTAGCGTTCTCCGACGCGGAACCCGACGCGGTCGCGCTCATCACGTACACGACCGGTTCGAGCGGCGCACCGAAAGGGGTCGTTCGCACCCATGCCACGCTGGCCGCGCAGCACGAGGCGATCCGCGATGAATTTCCTGCGTTCGAAGGGGATGTCGATTTGACGACCTTTCCCGTGTTCGGTCTCAGCAACCTCGCATCGGGCATCACGACCGTCATCCCACCTCTGAATCTCGAGAAGGTCGCCTCGGCCGATCCACGGGCCGTTCTCAGGGCGATCCGCCGCCTCTCGGTTTCGACACTGACCGCCTCTCCACCGCTCTTCGATCGACTTGCCGAGCGGTTGATCGATTCGAAGGAGTCGGCTCCCGCACTGCGAAGGATCGTCACCGGCGGAGCACCAGTGAGCGACGCACAGCTGTCCAGGTGGGTGAAGGCATTTCCCGGCACGCCGATCGAGATCGCGTATGGGTCTTCCGAAGCGGAGCCGGTCGCATGCGCGACGGCCGAGGAGCGGCTCGCGACCGGAGCGGGCCAGGATGGCTATCTCACGGGAAAGCCCGTGAGGCAGATCGAAGCGGCGATCATTCCGATCTCTACCCGGCCGGTCGAAGCGATCGAACCGCTTCCCCAGGGGTCGATCGGAGAGCTCGTGGTGACCGGCGCGCACGTCTGCCGCACCTACGACGGGAACGAGGAGTCGTTCCGGGAGAACAAGATCGTCGCCGGTGGCCAGGTGTGGCATCGCATGGGAGACTCCGGGTGGTTCGACGAAGCCGGGCGCTTCTGGCTGGCGGGAAGGATCCACACGACGATTCGTCGGAAGGGGGAGGTGCTCCACGCTCAGATCGTCGAGCAGCGGGCGAGACGGATCCTCCCTTCGGCGACCCGCGTCGCCGCGCTCGGAATGCCCGAGAGGCTCGTTCTGGTCATCGAAGGAGAGGTGCCAGCGGATGCGAAGGCTACCTTGGTTGCCGGCGGAGTTCCCGCGGACGAGGTGATCGTATCCCGGCGTCCCCTACCGGTCGATCCGAGGCACAATAGCAAGATCGATTACGCGAAGCTGAGAATGATGATCGAGAGTGGTGCGATTCGATGACGGAGGCCGTTCTCTCCCGGCGTGAGGATCCCTATCTCCGGCGGTTGCGGGCTTACCTGGCCGAACGGTTTCCGCTGTTCGGGCATGTCATCCTGATCTTCGCTTACTACTCGTCGAATCAGTTTCTGGCGAAAGCCCTCACGCGCCCCGGGCAGCCGGTAACGTACGACATCTCGACGATTCTCGGTGCGAGCGCGCTGCTCCTGTTCTTCTTTCACCTGAGAGTCTTCGACGAGCACAAGGACTACGTCGAGGACTGCCGATTTCATCCCGAGCGCGTGCTGCAGCGCGGAGTGATCACACTGCGCGATCTTCGCCTTCTCGCCGCCATGGCGCTCGCGCTCGAGTTCACCTTCGCAGCGATCCTCGGGCTCGCGCCGCTCCTGGCGCTGGCAGTCGCCTTCGGTTTCTCGCTGCTCATGATGAAGGAGTTTTTCGCGAGCGACTGGCTGAAGCGGCATTTCCTCGTCTACGCGACGAGTCACATGCTGATCATGCCGCTCCTCTCGCTCATGATCTTCAGCTTCACGACGCGCCGCTTCCCGCACGAAGCGCCGCCGCTCTTCTGGGTCTACGCCGTCGTCGGCTTTTTCGTCACGTTCAATGTCGAGGTGTCGCGCAAGATCCGGGCTCCGGAACAGGAGGTCGAAGGTCTCGAGACGTACTCGAAGATCTTCGGAACCTACGGGGCAGCATGGATCGTCATGGGGATCCGAGTCATCGACACCGGGCTCGTCGCGATCGTAGGGTTTGCGCTCGGAGCGCATCCCTGGTTCTATGTCGCGCTGATCGCGCTCTTCGTGTTCAGCATCGGGTCGTTTCTCCGATTCCGCTTCAGGACGACGCCTCGCGCGGCAAAAATGCTCGAGATCAATGCGGGTGTCTATCTGATCGCGTTCGATCTGATCCTCGCGGCCGAGCTCATTCGCATGTACGGGCTGAGGGTCACCGCCGGATGAGCAATCTGTTCGATCCCCGCTCGGGCTCTCGAGCCGACGCGTCGACCGTCGGCGGAAAGGCCGCGAATCTCGCGGGGCTTCAGGCCGCCGGGTTCGACGTTCCGCGATGGTTCGCGGTCACGACGGAGGCGTTCGCTTCGGCGACCGACGGCGGTGGAACGATCAGGCCGTCGTCGGCCCTGGAGGGAGAGATCAGGGCGAAACAGAGGGAGGTGTTCGGGCCGGAGGTGCTCCTCGCCGTGCGTTCGTCAGCCGCTGACGAGGATGCGGCGGGCGACTCGTTCGCAGGAATCCACGAGAGCTTCCTCTTCGTCCGGGGGGAAGAGGAGGTCATCGCCGCGGTCGGACGAGTGTGGGCCTCCGCCCGGTCGGAGCGCGCGATCGCCTATCGAAGGGAGCGGAACCTTCCCCTCGAGGGATTCCGAATGGCGGTCGTGATTCAGGAAATGATCGACGCAGAGGTCAGCGGCGTCGTCTTCACCGCGGATCCCGCGGACGGCGATACGGGAAGGGTCATCATCAGCTCGCTTTTCGGTCTCGGCGAAGGACTGGTGAGCCAGGGGCTAGACGCCGACCTCTTCACGATCGGGAAGAGCGACGGAACGATCGAAGCGGTAATCGCCTCGAAAGAGCAGGCGGTGATCTTCGACTCTGATGGAGGTCGCGGGACCAGGCGGGTTCAGGTGAAAGGCGAGCGAAGGGAAGCCGCCAGCCTCGCCGAGTTCCAGCTCCGCGAAGTCGCGGACGCCGCTCTCAGGATCGAGCGTCATTTCCGTTGGCCGCAGGACATCGAGTTCGCTTTCGACTCCGCGTGGCGGTTGTGGATCCTCCAGGCGCGGCCCATCACTGCGATCGACGAAGGGGGGCCGGCCCTCGGTCACGGCCTTCTGTGGGACAACTCGAATATCGTCGAAAGCTTCTCGGGGCCGACCTCACCGATGACCTTCAGCGTGATCCGGCGCGCCTATGCCGCGGTCTACCGGTCGTTCTCGGAAGTCATGGGCATTCCGCGAACCGAGATCGCGCGCAGCGAAACCCTGTACGAGAACATGCTCGGCTACATTCGAGGCCGCGTTTATTACAACCTCCTCAGCTGGTATCGGCTCCTTCAGCTCTTTCCGGGCTACGAATACAACCGCCAGTTCATGGAGTCGATGATGGGGGTCCGGCAGTCGCTTGCGATGGAGGAGGAGACGGGCCGCCCCGCTTCCCTGCTTCGTCGCTGGCTCGTCGAGCTCCCCGCTCTCATCCGGCTCGCCGGAGTCTCGGGATGGAGGTTCCTCAGAATCCGACGTCTCGTCGAAGCGTTCGAGGCCGACTTCGAACGGAAGTTCCAAGCGTGGTCGGCAATCGACCGCGAAGAGCTCGAACCGCATGAGCTGGTCTCGCTCTATGAGGACGTCGAGAAGCGAACCCTCACGCAGTGGAAGCCGCCGATCATCAACGATCTCTTCGTCATGGTGTTCTACGGGATCCTCAAGAAGCTGTGCCTGAACTGGGCCGGTGACGAGTCGGGATCGCTCCAGAACGATCTTCTCGCCGGCGAAGGCGGGATCGTGAGCACCGAGCCGACGCGGATGCTCATGGCTCTCGCGCTGGAGGCCAGGCGCGATGAAGAGCTCGCGAGACTGTTCTCGACCTCATCTCCGCAGGAGCTCGCGGCGCGGCTCACGACGGGCGAACAGTTTCCCGAGTGGTCTGGAGCGTTTCGCGAGTATCTGAACCTCTACGGATTCCGCTGTATGAACGAGCTCAAGCTCGAGGAGCAGACTCTCCGCGATCGTCCTGACTTCGCATTCCAGATCCTGAAGAACTACATGGCCGGCGATCCTGCGGCACTCGACACGGAAGCGGCCGAAAAGCGAGAACGTGCAGTGAGGAAAGCGGCGGAGGATCGGGCTTTCGCGGCAATTCGATCGATGCCGAAGCGAGTCGTCTTCCGGCGCGTGCTGGGGAACGCGAGGCTGGGCGTCAAGAATCGAGAGAACATGCGGTTCGCGCGCACGAGGATCTTCGGGCTCGTGCGGGAGATCGTTCGCGCGATCGGACGGCGCTGGGCGGGAGACGGGATCCTCGACGATCCGGCGGACGTGTTCTACCTCACGCTGGGCGAGGTCTTCGACTTCGTGCGGGGAACGGCGGTGACGACCCGCCTGCGCGATCTCGTCGAGGTCCGGCGGGCCGAGCTCGCGGAGTGGAAGGATCCGGCATCTGAACCGGACGACCGGTTCGAGACATGGGGATCCGTCTATGACCGCAATCTCTTCCGCGGGCGTGTCACTCAGAGCGTTGCTTCGATCGAGGGGGAGTTGCGGGGGATTGCCTGTTCGCCTGGCGTGGTGTCGGGGCGGGTGAAGGTGATCCTCACACCCGCCGACGATGCTCAACTGGACGGGGAGATCCTGGTCGCTGGCCGGACCGATCCGGGATGGGTCCCGCTCTACCCCTCGGTCTCCGGGCTTCTCATCGAGCGCGGAAGCATCCTCTCTCACTCGGCGATCGTGGCGCGCGAAATGGGGATTCCCACGATCGTGGGAATCCCGCGGCTTACGTCGATACTCGCTTCCGGCGACAGGGTGACGATGGACGGCTCGACGGGCGTGGTGCGGGTCGAATCCGACGACCGTGGCGACGGCGATCAGCCGACGAACGAAGACCCTGATTCGACGGGCCACACCGGGACCATGCCTTCGGCTTGAGCGAGTGCTACCGTCATCGCGGCGGCGAGCGCCAGAATCGCAGGCAGGAATGATCCGAGAACCATCTCCCTGGAGCGCCAGCCCCGAAGCGCTTCGCCGATGATGATGGTGACGGCCGCCACGATCGCCGTCGCGATGAGCGCCTCCGGGATTTTCTGCAGCGCGAAGAGAAATGAGATAGCGAGAATCACGACCGCCGTCGCAAAGCTCGCTGCGACCCGCGGGATTCTCGGCAGCGGATCGACGTCGTCAGTGGCCGATGGAATCGAGCCGAGCGCGATGAGAACGGTCGTCGCAGCGAGGTACGGTGCGAACCAGAAATCGCCGCTCCCCCACGCGTTTGCGACCGCTAGAATCGCGAAGAGCGGAATACAGGTTCGCGCGACCGCGCGCACACCGAACCGCCGGCGCCGGCGTCTCCGCCCGTGGATCGCCAGCAGCATCGCTGTCCCGACGAGGACCGGCAGCGCCCAGCGCGGCGTTCCGAGGGACCACAAGCCGTAGACGAACAGGACAAGGGTGAGTGTGCCCCCGGTGTCGAACATGGTGGTCTTCCATGCAGCGATTCCGATGACGATACAGAGTGCGATGAGGCTGAGGTTCTGAAAGACGATCTCGGGAAGCGGTTTCGTCGTGATCTTCGCGAGAATCACGCAGACCGCGATCGGCACGAAGAGGTTGTCGGCGCCGCGCAGCGAGATCGCCTCGAAGCCGGTGACGATGATCGCGACTAGAAGCGCGGCAAGGACCGTGACCGGTCGCGGAAGAGTCGTCAGGAGGAGAGTAGGAAGGTGGATGGCGAGAAAGGCGACGATGAAGAAGACCAGCGAACCCTCCAGGCTTTTCGTTCCTTCCTCGATCCGGTAACGGATGCGGCCGTACTCTCCGCCGACCAGCGCGGCGAAGGCGTCGGCGATCCCCAGGACGAGCAGAGAAGCGAGGTAGCGCCAGTAGTCGCCGTAGGCGAGGACGAAGAGAAGAAAGATCGCGATGGGGTAGTACTCGCTACCGCGGCTCGACCGGTTGACGCGGTTGAGGCTGCGAAGCACATCGCCGTGCGAGGCGATGAAGAAGAATGCGGCAAGGCTTGCGGTGAGCCCGAGGGCGACGAGAGGCGAATCGACGAGGAGCGGCAGAAAGATGCTGATCGCCGCCCCGCCGATGTGAACGAGCTTACGCGTTCTCTCCGCTGGCGGTGCGGCCAGACGCGCCCAGACCTCGGCCGCCACCAGAAGTGCGACGAATGCGCCGCCGATCATCGCAGCTCCGATGAGATCGCTCGAAGCAATCACGCGACTTCCTCCAGGACGAAGGCGCTGTAGAAGAAGGCGAGGTCGCGCTCGTGAAGGATCCTGGCGTGGGAATCGAGCGAACGAATCTTCGCGCTCAGGCTGTCGGGCCGGCGCCGCGGCGCCAGCATGTTCCAATAAGCGAGCCGCGCACCGGGAGCCGCCGCCTCGATCAGCCGCCCGTAAACCGTTTCGACGGTCGCCGGGTCGAGGTACTCGAAGAGGTCCGAGAGATTGTAACGGTCGAACGGTCCGTGGGCCGCCGCCGCCGAATCGACGCTGTCCTGCACGACCAGCAGACGGTCACATCCCGCTCGGACCCGCTCGAAATGCTCGGGGCGAAGATACCGGGGGAGTGCCGGACCGTAGTTGCCATTGAAGATGAACTGGAGGTAGGGATTCCGGTGCGTCTCCAGCGCCGTGAAGGCGTAGCGCGTGCGCTCGAGGATCCGATCGGCCACCGAACCCTCTACATACCGGAAGAACTCGGGGTCGCGCCCCAGGCGTCCCATCATCCAGCGCCCGAAGAAGATGCGGAACAGAAGGCGCCACCGCCAGGTGTCCCATGTTTCGCGGTAGAACCGCTCGCGCTCCTCGAACCCTTTCTCCGTCAGCAACTCCTTCACCGCCCGCCGTCCGTGAAACAGCGGCACGACGAACCTGCGGAAGAGCGAAAAATAGGCCTCGAACTTTCCCGCGTGGATGATTCCGCGCTCGATCTCTTCGCTCCTCGCGCCCCAGAAGGATCGGACATTCTCCGGCAGGGTGTGCTCCAGGCGACGCCAGAGGGCGAGCCTGTCGCTCGAACCCTTCACGCCGAGGAACTCGAGCAGTTGCGGATGCTCGAGAGATCGAATGGCCGTCCTTTTGAGTTCGACGACAGCGATTTGCGGAAAGCTCAGATCGGCAGCCACGACCTCAGCCCCCTCGGCTGCGAGCGCGAATGCGTTGTCTCCACCGGAGGCGATGGAGAGAGCCCGCTTCCCTTCGAGCGGAGAGAGCGCCGCGCAGAGCACGTCCGCGTCTTCCCAGACGTTCGCGTACCGAATCCGGTCGAACGACGCTCGTTCGTCGATCCGTGTCATTGCGGGGGAGCCGCACCTTTGGGTCGGCCGAAGTAAGCGTGTGCCGCGCTGAATTCACCCGCCGCCAGAGCCCCGGCGATCGAGAGCTCACCGGCGAGGGCTGTAGCACCGCAGATCTCGGCGAACTTCCGGGCTCCTCCATCGCCATAACAGCCGAGTATTTCGAGGCACTCGCGCGCGGTGGGAAGATGAGTCCCCCCGCCGACCGTGCCGGCGATGAGCGAGGGGAGAACCAGTGAGAGGTAAAGATCGCCCGAAGCGGTCGTGTCGAACCTGGTGATGCCGATGGCGGCCTCCGAAATGCAGGCGACATCCTGTCCGCAGGCCAGAAAGATCGCAGCGAGGCCGTTTGCGACATGCCCCTGCATCCCGATCGACCCGCTCTGGAGGCTGCCGAGAAGCGCCGTCTCCCAGTAATCGACGATCGCCTCGGGCTCGGCGTGGAGAATCTTCGTCACTAACTGGCGGGCGATGACGACCTCGGCGACGACCCTCTTTCCTCGGGAGTTCTGAAACGAGAGATGGGTCGCTTTCTTGTCGCCGGAGAGGTTTGCTTCCACGTACCAGGTGCGGGGTGCGACCGGGGATTCGGAGATCAGATGACGGCTGATCGCGTCGGTTGCGAGCGTGACCATGTTCTGCCCGGCGGCATCGCCGGTCGTGAACTGGAAGAGCAGAAAGACTTCCTTGCCGACCAGCGAGGGGGTGATGTCCAGAATCCGCGCGTGCTTCGAAACGCGATCGACGATCGGCTGGAGGTTCTCGGAGTGGGAAAGAACGTGGGCGAGAAAGCGTCCTGCCTCGAGCGTCGAGTCGAAGAGAAAGGCCGGACCGCGGGACACAGACTCGGTGAGGCAGAGGACCGTAGCGCCGCCCGACTCGCTGATGAGACGCGCTCCGCGCTGAAACGACGCGACGAGAGCTCCCTCCGTCGTGGCGAGAGGAACGTAGAAATCACCATGTGCCGCCGAGCCGTTGATTCGGAGCGGCCCGATGACCCCGACCGGAACCCTGGCGAACCCGATGAGCGACTCGATGTTGCCCCGGAGCGATGCGGGATCGAAACCCTCGGCGGAGGTGGCCAGATGATCGATACCGAAGCCTCGCTCGCGAAGGAATCGCTGCCTCTCCGCGAGCGAATCGGCTGACCACGAATCCTTCCCGGGAACCTGAGGCGGGAGCGGTTCGCGCTCGGGAGATCGGGGACCAAGACTCGCGGCGGCCTCCGCCGGAGTTCGACCCGCGAGGATCCGCTCGAGGATCTGCCTTGCGATTCGGTTGATCGCGCCCATCGCCCGCCCTCCATGATCAATGTGGCGTACCCGACCATTCTCGCAGAAAGATTGGCGGGTGGTCATCGCGCCCGCGGGATCGTAGCGCGGTGGCGGAGGATCTTTTCC
>JBHEOL010000226.1:0-3629 GCA_046261635.1 Thermoanaerobaculia bacterium
GGGTGGTCATGCGGCTCGCATTCCTGATTCTTCTCGCGGCTCTTTTCCCCGGCGCCCCGGAACAGATTCTCCTCCGCTCGGGCCAGGCAATCCCGGTGCGGGGAGAAGTGCGCGAAGATGGAAACCGCCTCGTCTTTGCCACCCCCTCCGGGAGGCTCTACTCGATTCCGATCGAAGAGGTCGATCTCGAGGCGATGGCGCGCGCGGCGGAGCCGAAGACTCCGGAGGAGGGCGCGGCGGATGGTGAGAGCCCCGAATCGGCAGGCGAGCCGCCGACCAGGCGCGAGATCCGGGTCTCCGAGGAGGAGAAACAGAGACTGCTCGAAGAGCTCTCGCGAAACCGGGGGGGAAAGGCCGCTCCGGTCCCGAAGTCGCTGACCCCCGAGGGGCTGGAAGAAGAGCTCGAGCGATCCGCCCGGAAACGGGAGGCTGACGAGGTCCAGGCCGAGCGCTGGCGCGCGCGAGCCAGGGCGCGACGGGAAGCGCTCACCATGGCGCGCGAGAATCTCGCGGCGCTTCAGGCACGGGAGCGCCGCCTCCAGGACGAGATCCTCACCCTCTCCTCGATGGGTTACGGCGGCGATCAGATGAGCGGGCAGATCCTGCAGCTGGAGCTGACGCGGAGCCAGATGGACGGCGCGCGAGAGGCGATCGGCGCAGCGGAGCGGGCGTGGGCGGATCTTCAGGAAGATGCGCGCCGCGCGGGAGCCCTTCCGGGCTGGCTCCGCTGACGCCCGCCTATCGCAGAGTTCCGAAGCTCTCGGCTCTGATCCCGCTTCGCGCCACGCCCGCAGCCTCGAGCACCGCAAAGGCTCGGGCGAGGAAAGGATCGTATCCTGCGACCATCACGGTTGCGTCGCGCAGCGATTCCTTCACCGCGGGAACCATTTCCTCGACGGTCCCCTGCAGGTAGCGGATCGCCCCGGAAGCGCCGAGCCCGCGGAAGTCGGCCTCGTAGATCATTTCTCCCGAGACGGGCTCGTAGAGAACCGTGATTTGTCTCGGATCGCCGCTGGCCCTCATGTGAAGGACCAGGCTTCGTACGGGGGCGATGCCGACGTCCCCGCCGACGAAAACCACCTCGCGCCGGTCGTCACGAGGAAGCACGAACTCCCCTTCCGGGCCCTCGACGTCGATCTTCGCGCCGACGTGCAGTTCCTTGAGGGCGGAGGATCCGGCTCCGGAGCCGAGGCGGACGCAGAGCTGCACGGCGCCGGGGCGCTGGGGTGCCGAAGCGATGCAGTACGCGCGGCTCGCACCGTCCTCGTAGTGGACCGAGACGTACTGGCCGGGCTCGAACGAGAATTGCTTTTCGAAGGCGATCGTGACCTGAACCACCCCCGGGGCGAGAGGTTCGGTGGCGGTGACGACGGCTCTGTTCATCGTGCTCATGCGGGGAATCGTAGTCGAAGCGGGCGCGCCGATCCAGATTCGGGATCACAGACGAGCGGATCGAGGTCATGGTTGAGGGGAAAGCGGAGCCGGTTCCCGTCATCCTGCCGCGGCGAGCAGAGGAAGGAATCCTCTGTCACGGGTCACTCCCAACCGCCGCCTTTGACGATCCGGGAGATCTTTTTCATCATCCGCTCTTTCCGAAGCCCGCGGAGGTAATCGATGTAGAGCTTGCCGTCGAGATGATCGATCTCGTGGTTGAGCGCCCGGGCCATGAGGCCCTCCCCGGTCATCTCCTTCCAGGTTCCCTCGCGGTCCTGGTAGCGGACGGTGGTGATCTCGGGCCGGGTCACCGTCTCGACGAAGTCGGGGATCGACAGACACCCTTCGTCCTCGGTGATCTCCCCCTTCTTGTCGATGAAATCGGGGTTGATGAAGACGTGGAGGTTGCCGGGCTCCTCGCCGACGGTCAGGTCGATGATCATGAGGCGCCTGGAGGCGCCGACCTGGTTGGCGGCGAGGCCGACACCGGGAGCCGCGTACATCGTTTTCACCATGTCCTCGATGAGATCGAGGACCTCCTGGTCGATCGTCTCGACCCGCCTGGTGGGCGTTCGCAGCACCGGGTCTCCGTATTTCACGATCGGCAGCACAGCCATTCAGCGATCTCCCTTCTTCATCTGTTCAATCATGGCCTCGACCGTCCGGCTCGCGCGGCGCTCGTAGAAATCCTCGAGAACGGTCCTGACGTGAGGGAATCGCTGCACGAGATCGTCGAGGCGCTCCTTGTCGAGGCGGAGCAGTTCGCTCGGGCGGGCCGCCGTGATCGTGGCCGTGCGCGGCTTGCCGGTCAGCACGCTCACTTCGCCGAAGAACTCCCCTTCTCCCAGCGTCGCGAGGAGAATGCTCTCTCCCTTCGGCCCTTTGGTGTACACCTTGACCTCACCGCTCGCAACCACGTAGAGAGAGGAACCATCCTCACCCTCGGTGATGACGATGTCTCCCTCCGCGTATTCGAAGTACTCGATCTCCGCGGCGACCGCCTGGCGCTCTTCTTTCGAAAGGCGCTCGAAGAGCGGGCTGTCCGGCATCTGGCGCACGGGTGCGGGAGGCTCGGGAGGGGCGTTGCTCGCGCGAAGCTTCTCCGCCTTCTTTCTCACGGAGATCGACTGGACGATCAACTCATTCTCGTCGTAGAAGGCCGCGGTGCGCTCGTATTGATCGAGCGCCTCTTCCACCCGCCCCGCTCCTGCCAGGGCATCCGCGAGCTGAAGGCGGATGCGAGGATTGGTGGGGTACTTTCCCAGGTCCGACTCGAGGAGCGGAATCGCGCGGTCGAATTCGCGGCGCGCCAGAAGATTTGCGGCGTTCTCTTCAGCCATGGGTGGAGTGAGCGAGCTCCCTCAATACTTCAATCGCTCGAGCTCCTGGCGGGCATTCGCAGCCGAAGTCGAGTAGGGATAGCGGGTGGTCAGTTCCTGGAGCATCCGGCGCGCCATGTCGAGATCTCCCATCTTCGCGTAGGCCAGTCCCGTCTTCAGCATCGAGTCGGGAGCTTTGTTGTGCTGGGAGTATTCGTCCATGATCCGACGGAAAATCACGATCGACTCCCCGTATCGCCCCTGGGCATAGTGCGTCTCGGCGATCCAGTAGAGGGCGTTGTCGGCGAGGTCGCCGGAGGGATCGCGATCGAAGATCCGCTGAAAGGCGGCGCGGGCGTCATCCAGCCGGCCGCCGCCGAAAAGGGTGATTGCCTGACGATACTCTTCCCCGAGGGAAGCCGTCATGGTCTGCGGAGCCGCGACGGTCCGTGCTTGAGCGGAGACGGGCGTTCGAGCCGGCGGCTCGACTGGAGCCGGTGTGCGCTCCGCGGGGCGGACGGCATCGGCTTCGAGGCTCTGGACACGGGCGTTCATCACCTCGAGCCGGTCGAGCAGCTCGTTGAGCAGGATCTGCATTTCGGAGATGCGCGGATCCGGAGCGGGCGCGGGAGGCGTCTCCACGGGCATCGGCTGCGGCGCCGGCGCTCCTCCGCAGGCGGCGAGCATGACCACGAGCAGCAGGCCGGCAGCCGCTCTCACGCGTCGAGGCCTTTCAGGCGACTTTGAGCGTCGCCCGCCCATCCGCTGTCTGGAAATTCGGCAATCACCCTCTCGTAGTAGAGCCGGGCCTCACCGAGTCTTCCGAGTCCCTCGAGAGCTCGTCCGAGGTCGAAGAAGACCTTCGGCCGCTGTTCG
>JBHEOL010000253.1:0-13180 GCA_046261635.1 Thermoanaerobaculia bacterium
CCGCGGGCGCGTGGGTGGGCTCCCGGGACGCCGGCGGAGGCTGAAGCCTCCGCCACTACCAGTCCGTGTGCTCCGGTTCTCCGTTGGGGCGGTCGATTCTGCGATAGGTGTGGGCGCCGAATAGATCCCTCTGCGCCTGCGTGAGATTCTGCGGAAGGTTCGCCGTGCGGTAGGAGTCGTAGTACGCCAGTGCTGAGCTCATCGCCGGGAGCGGGATCCCCGAGCGCACTCCTTCCGCGATCACAGTCCGCCAATCGGCATGGGACGCGGCGAGTTTCTGACGAATGCCGTCGGCGACGAGAAGGTTTGCGGGCGGCTCATCCGCGTACGCGTTCATCACGTCGGCGAGCAGGCGCGCCCGGATGATGCAGCCGGCCGTCCATACCCGCGCGACCTCGAAGAGGCGGATGTCCCACTGCCATTCGGCGCTCGCTGCCTCGATCAGAGCGAACCCCTGCGCGTACGCGCAGATGCGGGTGGCCAGCAGCGCCTTTTCGACGGCGGACACGAAGTTCTGGAGATCGCCTCCCGGCGGAACCTCGGGGCCATGCAAAAGAGACGAGGCGCTGACTCGCTCCTGCTTGAGACTCGAGAGGACTCTTGCGTCGACCGCGGCCGAGAGCGTCGGAGCGGCGACCCCGAGCTCGCTCGCGACCTGCGTGGTCCACCGGCCGGTCCCCTTCTGCCCCGCCCGATCGAGAATCAGGTCGACCAGCGGCCGTCCGGTTCCCGCGTCCCGCCGGGCCGCGATTCTCGCGGTGATCTCGACTAGAAATGACTCGAGAGGTCCGCGGTTCCACCGTTCGAAGATCTCGGAAAGCTCGCTGGTCTCCAGCCCCGCCCGCCGGCGCAGGAGATCCCACGCCTCGGCGATCGCCTGCATGTCGCCGTATTCGATCCCGTTGTGGACCATCTTCACGAAGTGGCCCGCTCCACCTCGGCCGATCCACGACACGCACGGACCCCATTCGCTCCGAGCTGCGATCGACTCGAGGGCCGGCTTCAGAGGCTCCCACGCGAGCGGGTCGCCGCCCGGCATGATCGAAGGTCCGCGCCGCGCCCCCTCTTCCCCTCCCGACACTCCGCAACCCACGAGGAACACACCTCTCTCCGCGGCCACGATCTGCCGTCTCTCGGTGTCGGCGTAATGGGAATTGCCCCCATCGATCACGAGGTCTCCCTGTTCGAGGAGCGGCAGGAGACGATCGAGCGTCTGGTCGACCGGAGCGCCGGCCTTGATCATGATCAGGATTCGCCGCGGCCTTTCGAGCATCCGGACCAGATCCTCGAGGGTGGCGGCGTGCGAGAAGCTCCTTCCCGAGCCTTTACCGGTCAGGAATCGCTCGACCCACTCTCCCTCCAGATTCCAGATCACGACCGAAACTCCGTGGTCGTCGAGGTTCAGGGCGAGGTTCTCCCCCATCACTCCGAGTCCGATCAGACCGAATTGCCCAGCCATCTCTCTCCTTCTCAGCTCCTCGGGATCGCCGCGGCAGCCCGCTCGATCGCGGTGGCGAGTTTCTCGAGGCCTCGATCGACGTCCCCCAGATGGAACCGAAGGGCCCGCCGGTTTCTGGAATCGAGTGCCTGGAAATCCCCCGCGGCCTGCGCCGCAGCGAGGGTCGAAAACCCGAACGGCTCGCCGGCGATCGGCAGGTCTCCACCTTCTTCACCGGTGATCTGGAGGAAAAGCCCCTGGTCGGTGCCCCCCTTGTGGAGCTGCCCCGTCGAATGAAGAAAACGCGGCCCGTATCCGGCGGTCGTCGCGATCCGGAAGACTTCCATCACTTCCGAGCGCATGGCCGCGACCCGGCGGTTCCGCTCGTCCGATTCCGCCAGATACAGAAGGAACGCCAGGTAATCGCCCGGGCGCGCCGTCGAGAGCAGGGACTCGACCAACTCCGCCAGCGATGCGCCGCCTTTCGAGCTCCAACGCGCGTCGCCGAACACTTCGACTCCTTCGCTTCCCCCGAGGTGATGGGGCTTCGGAAGCGATCCTTCGTGCCGGAAACGCTCCAGAAGCTGCTTGGTGTTGTCCTTCGCTTCCTGAACGTTCGGCTGGTCGAACGGGTTGATCCCGAGCATCCATCCCGAGATCGCCGTGGCGAGCTCCCAGATGAAGAACTCCTCTCCGAGCGCCGCGGCGGAGGGAAGAACGCGCTCCATGACCGGATGTCCCGCCTCGCGAAACCGCTCGATCGCTCTCGCTTCCGAGTCCGCGTTCTCGCTCGCGAGGCGGATGCGGACGAAGAGACGGTCGGGTCCGTACGCCTGGGGAGCGTGGAGAGGCTCCTGGGCGATCGGCAGGATCCCCTTCCCTTCTTTTCCCGTGCTCTCGGCGACGAGCTGTTCGACCCACAGGCCGAAAGCGGCCAGCGCTCCCGAGCAGACGATGGTCACCTTGTCCCGACCCTCGGCCGCGATCGCGCCGATCGCGGCTCCGAGCCGGGCTGCCGGATTGTCCTCGGCCGGCACGGCCGGAGAGCACGCCATACTCGCCGCTCCAGCAGCACCGAGGATCGCTTCGACGTCGATCCCCGCGATCGCCGCCGGAACCATTCCGAACAGGGAGAGCGCGGAGTATCTCCCGCCGATGTCGGGCGGGTTGAGGAACACGTGGCGATACCCTTCCTGCTCCGCCTGGCGCTGCAGCACCGTGTCGGGATCCGTGATCGCGATGAAGCTCGCTCCTGGAGACCCGGTGAGCTCGCGGACTCTCTCCCAGAAGTACTTCTGGAACATCATCGGCTCCGTCGTCGTCCCCGATTTCGAAGCGACGATGAACAGAGTGCGACGGAGATCGAGTTGCGCTTCGAGGCGCCTCACGGCCTCGGGGACGGTGGAATCGAGAACGAGGAGCCGGGGCCATCCCTCGCGGCGGGGAAAGGCCGTCCGAAGGACCTCGGAGCAGAGGCTCGAGCCGCCCATGCCCAGAACGACAGCGTGGTCGAACTCGCCCCGGATCGACCCCGCAAATTCGGTGAGCTCGCGCGTGCGGGCGAGCGTCCATCCCGGAACGGTCAGCCATCCGAGGGACGCTTCGATGATCTTCGTGTGCCCGGACTCCGACTTCCAGAGCGAAGCGTCCTTCTTCCAGATGCGGTCAACTACCTTGTCGGCTTTGATTCTGGCGAGAGCCTCATCGACTCTCGCCTGCGCTTTTCCCAGGGAGTGGACCTCCCTTCCGGAGACGGAGCGCAGGGCCGCCTCCCTCCGGGCATCGATGGTCGCGATGAGCGATTCGAACGAGTCCGCGAAAGAGCGGACTCCCTCCACGGTCAGCTCGTCGGTGATCTTCTTCAACGAGATGCCCGCGCGCTCGAGGCGCTCCAGCACCTGCTCGGCCTCCTCGAGATCGCGGTCGAGCGTACGCTCCACTTTTCCATGGTCGCGAAACGCATCGTAGGTTTTCGGCGGGATCGTGTTGACCGTGTCGGGGCCGATCAGATTCTCGATGTAGAGAACGTCGCTGTAGCTCGGATCCTTCGTTCCCGTGGATGCCCAGAGGGGACGTTGCACGCGCGCTCCCTTCGCCTCGAGCGGCTGCCACCGGTCGCCGGAGAACTTCTCCTGGAAGAGGCGATAGGCGAGCTTCGCATTCGCGATCGCGACCTTTCCGAGGAGCGGCTTCAGATCGGAAGCATCGCCTCCCTGCTCGATTGCTTTCCGGATCGCAGCGTCGGCCTTCGTGTCGATGCGGCTGACGAAGAAGCTCGCCACCGAACGAACGTTCTCGAGCGGCTCGCCCTTCGAAGCCCGCCGCTCGAGCCCCCGCAGGTAGGCTTCGATCACTTCCCCGTAACGCTCGCGCGAGAAGATGAGCGTCACGTTGACGCTCACGCCAGCCGCGATGAGCTCTTCGATCGCCGGGATCCCTTCGCGAGTCGCCGGGACCTTGATCATGACGTTGTCGCGTCCGAGCCGCGAGGCGAGGTTCCGCCCCTCCTCGACCGTGCGGCTCGTATCGTGGGCGAGAAGCGGGCTGACCTCCAGCGACACGTAACCATCCACATGCCCCGTCTTCTCCCAGACGGGGCGGAAGAGGTCGGCGGCGTTTCCGATGTCCTCGATCACGAGCGCCTCGTAGATCGCGTCGCGACCGGCTCCGCTTGCGGCGAGTCTCTCGAGAACCTCGTCGTAATCGTGGCTCCCTCCAATCGCCTTCTCGAAGATCGTAGGGTTCGAGGTCAGCCCCCTCAGATCGTCGCGTTCGATCAGCTTCTGCAGCGTTCCCGACTCGAGCAGCGCGCGTTCCATCTGGTCGTACCAGATGCTCTGACCGGCGCGGCCGAGCTCGACTAACGGATTCGACATGTTTTTCCCTCCAGTTTGGCGCGCCCGCTCCCCGGCGGGATCAGGCGCATCTCGTTGCGGCGCTCGCACGGCGGCCCCGCGGGGCGCTCATTCTATCGCTCCAACCGCCGGCGCACCCTCCCGCCGAGCAGCCGCCCGCCGACCACGAAGACCGCGAGCAGAAACCCTGCAAGGAGGATGCGGATCAAGGCCTGCCGGGGCGTCACCGCACCGGCGGCGAGCGAATCGGAGAGGTACGTGAAAATGAAGATCCCGGGAATCGTCCCGACGAAGGTGGCGAGAAGATAGTCGCGCGGGCGGACTCCGGCGAGCCCTGCGGCATAGTTCAGCAGGTTGTACGGAACAACCGGAACCAGACGGAGCAGCAGAAGCGTCGTGAGCCCTTCCCGGTAGAGCGCATTCGCCAGACGCGCGGCGCGCCGTTTCATCGCGTCGACCACCGGCCCCGAGCCTCTGCGCGCGAGGAAGTACGGTGCGGCCGAACCGACCGTGGATGCGAGCAGCACCCAGGCACCTCCCTCCAGCCATCCCCAGACGACTCCTGCCGTGAGAGTCAGAATCGTTGCCGGCACCAGCGCGAGATTGAATGCCGTATAGAGCAGCACGAAGGCGAGCGGCGCCCACCAGAGATCCGCGATGCTCCGCATCCATTCGGCAACGCGCTCCGGACGCAGACCCGAGGCGCGCGCGATCACAATCAACGCAATCACGGCGACCGCCACGAGAGCGACCGTCAGGAGTCTTCGGGAGGAAGGAGCCACCCCGGCAGTGTAGGAGAGGGGGGGAACCGGGGGAAGGGCACGGCCATTGCTGGCCCCGGTTGACCATGCCCTCGCCTTCCGCGGTCCATCTGGTCAAGCAGACGCTGACCGAGTTTCAGAAGGACGAAGTGCCGCGCGAGGCGGCGGCGCTCTCGTATTACGCGATTTTCTCGATCGCCCCGCTTCTGCTCGTACTCGTGGCGCTCGGGGGGATTTTCCTCGGCGAGAAGGCCGCACGCGGCGAGATCGTCCGCGCCGTGCAGGAGTTCACCGGACAGAGCGGCGCGAAAGCGATCGAGGAGATGATCGTCAACTCGCGCGACCCCGATGCGGGGAGGATCGCCCTGATCGTCGGAATCGGGGGACTGATTCTCGGTGCATCGTCCGCGTCGATGCACCTCAAACAATCGCTCAATGCGATCTGGCAGCTCCCCAGGAGAAAGAAAGAGGGAATCAGCGGGATGATTCGAACCAGGGGCGCTTCGCTTCTGGTCGTCCTCGGGGTCGGAATCATCCTGCTCGCTTCACTGGCCGTGAGCGCCATGATCTCGGCGGTCGGAGCTCGGATCACCGGCCGGCTCCAGGGGGGGGAGATCATGTGGCGCGTGGCCGACATCGTTCTGTCGGTCCTGATCATCACCCTCCTGTTCGGAATGCTCTACAAGTTCCTGCCCGACCTGCGCATCGCCTGGCGGGACGTCTGGTCGGGTGCGCTCTTCACCGCGATGCTGTTCGTGATCGGAAAGCTCCTTCTGGGAGTGTGGATCGGAGCGAAATCGTTCGATTCGACCTGGGGGGCCGCCGCCTCATTCGCAATCCTCCTGATCTGGATCTACTACTCCTCGATCATCTTCTTCCTCGGAGCCGAGTTCACGCAGGTTCACGCGAAAGCGAGCGGCCGGGCGCCGGAACTGTGGCAGGAGGACGACTCCGCGGCTGACGCCGCGAACTGAAAGGCCGAGCGAAGGGCGTCGCGAATCCGGGTCGACCCGCGTGCTCGCCCGAGCGTCGGTCTCTCGAATCGCGCACGAAGACCAGCGCCTTCAGGACCGGACGGTTTGGACGATTAAAATGATTTAAGATAGAATCCTGCCTGGGGACGAACCGTCCGACGTCTCCCGGGAACGTTCCGCCATGAGGGGGCGTTGATGCCACTGTCCGGAGGGAGGAAGTACCTTGGATCGCAGAGTCTTATGGACGTCAAACCAGGTCGCCGAGGCGCTTGGAGTCGGCGTATCCTCCATCAAGCGGTGGACTGACGAAGGGCGCCTGGAATCGACCAGAACGCTTGGGGGTCACCGGAGATACAGCGTGGAAGCGGTTCATCGCTTCGCGCAGAGCAAAGGGCTTCCCGTCGACAAGCTTCCGCGGATCGAGACGCCTCCTCCCGATTCCCAGATCGAAGAGCTCAGCTCGCTGCAGATCCGGAACGAGCTTCTCGAGGCGTTGCGCGACGGGGACGCCGGGCTCGCACGCCAACTCATCGCGTATCCGATCTCGACCCTCGCCGACCGGAGCGCTTATCTCGATCGCGTTCTCGGCGAGTCGCTGCGGCTGATCGGGGAAGGATGGGCCGAGGGAAGCTGGAGCGTCGACGAGGAACACCGCGCGTCCTACATCATCGCGGACGTGCTCGACCGGATGCGCCCTTCCGCGCCTTCATCGCCGAACGGGAGGAGACGCGCGGTCCTGGCGGCGCCCCCCGGCGAGCTTCACGATCTCCCGCTGCGCATGGTTCGGCTGGTTCTCGAGTGGAGCGGATGGATGACCGATTACTACGGCGCGGACGTTCCATGGGGAGCGCTCGAGTACGCCGTTTCACGGCGATCTCCCAACCTTCTCGTTCTCAGCGCGCGGACTTCCGAGCGTTTCGAGGGGGGCGATTTCGAGCAGGTCCTCCGCGAGTGTCAAATCCGGAGGATCCGGGTCGCAATCGGAGGCGAGTGGGCTCGCGGGGGAGTTCACCGCGAAACCGGCTACACGCGTTTCCGCACCCTGCGCGGGTTCGAGAGCTGGCTGCGCGGCCTCGAGCGCGGAACGTTCAGCTGGGCGGCCGCCGAGGGGTGATCGCGCGTCTTTTCGGCACGAACGAGCCAGTGGTCCGGCCCCCGGCTTTCCCGACGCGCTGCTCGTAACCTTCGAGATCGACTTTCTTTCGCGTCGATTCACTGCTCATCCAGCGGATCGTCCCGAAGATCGGACGCTCCGGCGCCCAGGGGCGGTCGTGCTTGCCGAAGCACCAGAGAACACCTGCGTGAGTGTTCGGGTCGCGACCGTCGAGAGCCCACTGCTCGTGCATCTGGATCATGGTGCGATGCGCATCCCCGGGCGTCTCCGACCATTCGATCACCTTCTTTCCCCACAGCATCCGGAGGTAGTTGTGAATCGTCCCGAACGTTCGGAGCCCCTCCTGCGCGAGATTCCAGACCGGATCGTCCGTCCGTCCCGCGACGAGGTCGTCGTAGCTCCACGCAGGGCGCCGGAGGTCGTCCGCATGATCGCGCAGCGTCTTCGTCGCCCATGCGGGAAGCGCCTCGAGCGAGTCGTAGCGCGGATTGAAATGACAGAGATTGAACGAAAGCTCGCGACGGATCACCGCCTGCTCGAGAAACGCCTCGACATCCTCGGCCGGCGCTCCGCTGAACAGGACTCTCTGCGCGATCTCATGGATACCGATTTGTCCGAAGTGAATCCACGGGGAGAGACCGCTCGACCCGTCGGAGCGGCGCCCGTGGTTCCCGGCGTAACCCGGAAGGCCTCGAGCGAGAAACAACTCGAGCCTTTCTTCCGCCGCGTTTCGCCCTCCCGTCAGCGCCGCGGGAGGAATCGCATGGTCGATCTCGCACGATGCCGCTCCCGTGGCAGGATCGCCACTCCAGTCGTCGAACGGGATCTCGATCTTTCTGCGAGCCCGCGGCTCGAGCTCCGGCGGCCGGCTCCAGAGCTCCTCGAGCATCGGGATCGCGCGGTCGCGGAAGAAGCGCGCGGAGTAGTGCTCTTTCTCGAAGGCGCGCATCGGCAGCAGCCCGTTTCCGTCGACATGGACCACGGGCGCTCCGGCCCGGGCCGCAAAACGCGAGGTCTGATCTCGCAGAAAATGGATCGGAAACTCGTCCGTCACGACCAGCCGCGCCCGCGAGGCGAGCTCCAGGAGCACTCCCCGCGCCTCGCCGCGGCTTCGTGGCAGGAAGAAGGCGTATTGCACCCCGCGCCTGTCCGCCGACTCGCGGTTCCCCGAGACGCCCTCGAGCACGAATCGGTGGATCCGGTCGTTCGCCCCCGGGTAATCCGTTCGGATCGACTCGTACACCAGCACGGGAAGACCGAGCCGGTTCGCCTGATCGATCGCCCAGTCGAGTGCCAGATTCGCCCTCAATCTCCGCGCAGTCTGCGCCCAGTAAAGGACGAACTCCCCGGAGGGGTTTGCCTCCCCTCCGAGACGTTCCACCCGCAGCCGGAAAGGGTCGGGAGCTCCCCCCCTCTCGAGGTGGCCGCGGCAACGAAGAAAGGGAGTGGCGGGCACCGCCGCATCCTAGCGGGATCGAGGTGGGCGGGGGGAACGAATTGCCCAACCGGGGCAGCGGAATCATCGGCAAAAGCGGGCTCATCCGCTCGGATGTATTTTTCCCATGGTCCCGGCGACTTCACGGTTGCAGGAGGATTCATGCGGGACCACAAAATCACCCTCGTACTCACCCCCAGGCCTAGCGACGACCGAAACGACTGGTCTGGCCTCGGCGCGATCGTTCTCAGCAACTTCTCGCTGCTGCACGGAGCGCTTCACGCCGGGGTCACCGAATACGGACGCGAAGTCGCCCATGTCATCCTCGATCGATCGGTGGACCCCGTCGGCTATCTCGATTTTCTGACCCGGCTGCCCCTCGGCTTCCGCGGCGACGTTCTTCTGATTCTCGAGGACGGTGGCGGCTATCTCAGCGCCGTCTCCCGCGACGATGGACGTTACCTCTACAGGCTGACCGAGACGGACATCCGGTTCTACCGGGAGGCCGCGTTCACCGACCCCTCCAATGAAGTTTCCCTCCGCCAGCCTACCCGCATCGCTTCCTTCACCCGGCTCGCATCCTGAGTTTCCCCCGCATCCTCTCGCCGCCGAAGCCTTCGGGCTTCGGCGTTTTTCGTCCTCGAAAAGCCACAGCGGCCTGAAGTTTGCTTTAGTCCTGAACCGTGACTTTCCTGGAGCAAAAACACCGATGAGTCTCGTGAACGCAGTCTGTGCCGAGATTACCGTTTATCAGGGGATCGGGGAGCGCACCGGAACGCTGGTCGAAAGACGGGCAGTTCGAGGCAAAGCCGGTCTTTGCAAGAGCATGCGCGACCTTGCGACCAAGTCCCGCGTTCTCGGCGACGGGTACTATTACATCCCCGTCGACCTCTGGCCCGACGCGGCCGGTCCCGTGGTCATCAACAAGATGCACTGGACCGTGATCGGGTCGTTGAGCCGCTCGCGCGGCGAGAGGAAGCGGACCCGTAGAGCTTCGGCCCGGGACGACTAGAGCGTGATCCCACGGCACCCGATTCTCGATTCGCCGACTGGAGAACCGGCCAACTGGAGAACCGATTGATGAGACGCCCCCTCTTCCTCCTCGCGATCCTGGCCACTCTCGCCCTCGGCGTGCAGGCCCAGGAGGAAGGTGACTACCGCAGCGCTATTCTGATCGAGCCCACCACCGGCACGGTCCTGTTCGAGAAGGCGGCCGACGATCCGGCACCGATCGCTTCGATGACGAAGATGATGACGGCCCTGGTCGTCCTCGAGCAGGTCGCAGCGGGAAAGATCGACTGGGAAACCCCCATCAGCACCTCGGCGAATGCGAGCCGGATGGGAGGCTCGCAGGTCTACCTCCGCCATCGCGAGGTCTTTCCACTCAGGGAGATGATGGCGGCGATGTTCGTCCACTCGGCGAACGACGCGGCGATGGCGATCGCCGAGCACGTCGGCGGCAGCGAGGAGCAGTTCGTCGCGATGATGAACGCCCGTGCGCGCGAGCTCGGGATGAAGAACACCCGGTTCGTGACTCCGCACGGCCTCCCGGCCGAGGCCGGCGGCGCCGACGACATGTCGACCCCGCGCGATCTCTCCCGCCTCGCTGTGGAGCTGATGAAGCACCCGACCATCCGCGAGCTCGCCAAGGTGGAACAGATGCCATTCCGCCAGGGGAAGTTCACGCTCTGGAATCCGAACGACCTGATCTCCCGCTACGGTCCGGCCACCGGATTGAAGACGGGAACCCACGATCGCGCCGGATCGTGTCTGACTGCGACGGCGTCGAAGAACGGCATGGACCTGGTCGCGGTGCTGATGGGCGCCAACCAGCGAAGGCAGCTCTTCCAAACAACCGAATCGATGCTGGAAGAAGCCTTCAGCTCGTGGGAGATCGTGGAACCGGTGCGGCGCGGAAGCCCGGTTGACCAGCCGCTTCCGGTCGCGGGAGGACGCGTGCCGGCCGTCGCAGGTGTCGCGGCCGCGGACGCGAGAGTGGTCCTGCGGACCGACGAATCCGACTCGATCCAGACGCGCCTGCAGCCGCTCAACCCTCCCGCCCCCGTCCAGAAGGGAGAGCGCGTCGGCTGGCTCATCGTCTCAAAAGCGGGGCAACCGATCGGCCGGGTTTCCGTAGTAGCCATGGACGACGTCCCGAACGCTTCGATTCTCCAGCGCTTCTGGGATCACGTCTGGCCCTGGTGATCCCAGCGCCGATCCGCACGTCGTACTCCGGCAGCCCCCGGATGAGGAGAGAGTAACCGATGCCGCTACATCGCTCGCGCCGTTACCGAATGATCGCAGGAGTCTGTGGAGGAATCGCAGAATGGCTCGACTGGAGTCCGACCCTGGTCAGGATTCTCTACGTGGTGATCTCGATCCTGTCGGTCGCATTTCCCGGTATCGTCGCCTACATCATTCTGTGGATCGTGATGCCGGAGAAAGACAGGGGCTAGGGGCTAGGGGCTAGGGGCTAGGGGCCAGGGAAAACCAGAAGCAAAGTCAGAAGGCAGAAGGCAGAAGGCAGAAGTAAAAACAAAGGCAAAGGGACGAGACGTTTCGTCGCAGCGCATCCTTCGGGATACCGGCGCCCTGCCAGCCGTCGCCGTTGTCTTTACTTCTGCCTTCTGCCTTCTGCCTTCTGACTTTCTCCGGGCTTTTCCTGGCCCCTGGTCCCTGGTCCCTGGCCCTAACTCTGCGTCCCTCGACCCTGTACTCGCCCGAGGTCACGATTCGAAGAGCTTCGACGTAGGCGCGATGTTCCTCGGCCAGGATCCGGGCCGAGAGCGTTTCCGGGGTGTCGTCGTCGAGCACCGGAACGGCGCGCTGCACCAGGATCGGCCCTCCGTCGAGCGACTCGTCGACCAGATGGACGGTGCAACCGGCGATTTTCACTCCCCAGGCGAGCGCCTGAGCCTGCGCGTCGACTCCGGGAAAAGACGGCAGCAGGGAGGGATGAATGTTGAGGATCCGACCGCGGAAGCGTCCGACGAACGTCGCCGACAGGATCCGCATGTAACCGGCCAGGACGACGGTCCCGGCTCCACTCGCTTCGATGGCCTCGATCACGAGCGCCTCGTGCGCCTCCCGGGTCGGCTGCCCGCGATGGGGAATCGCTTCGGCCGGGTATCCCCACTCCGCGGCCCTTGCGAGCCCGGGAGCGTCGGAGCGGTTCGAGATGACGACGGCAATCTCCGCGTCGAGCTCGCCGCTGGTGATCGCCTCGTGGATCGCGGCGAAGTTCGACCCGCGCCCCGACAGCAGGACCGCGATTCGCTTCCGCTCGGGGGGTAGGCTCACGCGATCCAGCTCGGAAAGTCGGCCGGGGGATAGTCGTAGACGACCTTCCCCGATCCCTTGACGACGTTGCCGATGAAAAAGAATTTCTGGCGCATCGCTTCCAGACGGCGGGCCACGCGCTCGACCTGGTCGGGCCCGACGATCAGCACCATTCCGATCCCCATGTTGAATACCCGCAGCATCTCGTCGACCTCGACGTTCCCCTCTCGATGGAGATATCGGAAGATCGGGAGAACCTCCCACGACCCGAGCTTGATGCGGGCGTCACACCCGTCGGGAAGAATGCGCGGAACGTTGTCGGTCAACCCCCCGCCCGTGATGTGGGCCATCCCGTGAATCACCCCCTCCTCGACCAGGGGGAGCAGTGGACGCAGGTAGGAGATGTGCGGCTCGAGCAGGACCTCGCCCACCTTGCCACCGATCTCCGGAACGATCGACTGCAGCTCGACCCCCGCCCGCTCGTGCAGGATGCTTCGCGCCAGCGAGTAGCCGTTGGTGTGGAGGCCGACGGAGGGGAGCCCGATCAGCAGGTCCCTCTCGACGACTTTCTTCCCATCGATCAATCGCTTCTCGTCGACCACGCCGACGATGAAGCCGGCCACGTCATAGTCGCCGGTCTGATAGAAGCCGGGCATCTCGGCGGTCTCGCCACCGATGAGTGCGACGCCGTTCTCTCGGCAGGCGCGCGCCATGCCGCGGACCACGTCGACCATGATCGCGGGCTCGAGCTTCCCCGTCGCGAAGTAGTCGAGAAAGAAGAGCGGCTTCGCGCCCTGGACGAGGATGTCGTTCACGCAGTGGCAGACCAGATCGTAGCCGACCGTGTCGTGGATCTTCATCGCCTGCGCCACGCGCAGCTTCGTTCCGACTCCGTCGGCCGAGGAGACGAGAATCGGGGACTCCATGCCGGAGAAGTCGGCGCGGAACAGCCCGCCGAACAACCCGATGTCCGAGACCACGTTCGGCCCGTGGGTGTCGCGGACGATCGTCCGGACCTGCGAAAGCGCTTCGTCCTGCGCGTCGATGTTCACGCCGGCAGCGCGGTAGGTGCTCTTTTCCTTCATCGCGGGAATCCTATCAGGAGCGGGGCCGGCCGGGAGAGCCCGGCGACATGGGTGGACGGGGCACGGGCGGCGCGCCACCCCACGCCTCCCCTCCCTCCCCCGGACGTGATGCTCGTCAATGACGGTAGAGCGCTGCGCCCCAGTGCAATCCCGATCCGAGAGCGGTGAAGACGATCAGGTCACCCCTGTTCACCCGCCCGGCCTCCATGCACTCGTGCAGCAGGATCGGCAGGGTCGCC
>JBHEOL010000259.1:0-2813 GCA_046261635.1 Thermoanaerobaculia bacterium
TGCGAAGGGAAAGAAGTAAACCGACATCCGGTCCATCTGGAAGAAGAGGATGGCAAATGCCGCCGCCGCAACAGCGAAGTAAACACTATCCCGCGTGGCGGACCGCTTCTCCCCTCCCCGCGCCATCGTCAACCAGAGGACTACGAATCCGATCCACCATCCGAGGTTGAAGAGGAGCACGTCCATCGGGATGGGGGAGAAGATCTCCCCTCCGACATCGAGAACGTTCCGAAAGCGGAAGAAGAGGACGTTCTGAATCCACCAGATCCGGAGATTGTCCGGAAAGCCGGGGTGGATCAGGAGTCCCAGGGCGACTCCGCCTCCGACCGCGAGAGGGAGCCTCCACGGAAACCGCCTCTCGCGCATCCAGTCGAACAGTGTCCAGAGGGCGGCGAGCCCCACGAGTGCCTGGAAAGCGGTGTAGGAGAGGGCGTATGCCGCCGACAGAATCGCTACGACGAGGTAGCGTCGCTTCGCCGCCGCCGCAATCACGAGAAGCAGCAGGAGGAGCGACAGCAGCTCGGGGCGAAGCCGGAACACGCGTGCGATGAAGGAGCCGGCGGTCAGATAGAGGAAGAAAGGAACGACGACGCCCCAGGCTCCCACCGCATTGCGCGCGATGATGCCGATGACGGCGAAAATGAGGGCATTGAAAAATGCGAGAGCGAGGCGGCCACCAATGGCGAGGTCCATCCATCCGGCAAACGGGATGAGGAGCACGTGGAAGAGGAGCTCCTTGTCGCCGTAGCTCTCACCGAGAATACTCAGCCGCGCCCACGCGAGGCCCTCGGGATAGCCGGCCTCCGCGAACTCTCGCGCCACGGCGAGATGAAAATAGGAGTCACCGTCCGGGATGAGCGGGAACGAGAGGAAGATCGCAGCGAACGCGAGGAAGGCGACGGCGAAGAGGATCGATCCGGTCAGCAGGGAACTGGACCCTCCGCGCACGTCCGCACTCGACTCTTCAACCACGATGTAAGGATGGAGCAAAACCGCGCCGAGTCAAGCCGTTGACTTCCCCGTGCGCGCCCCTCACCGTTGCCAGCTCCTACCTCCTCACCGGTCGCTTTCTGCGCGGCGACGGCTGCCAGCCGAGCTCGACGACCTCGAAGTCGCTCGCGCGGAGCGAGCGGAACGCGGGGTGCAGGACGTTGTTGTCCCATCGGACGTCGTAGGTCCCCGTGATGTACATGTCCGAGCCGTTGTCGGCGACGATGAGGCCGTGCGTTTTCATCGCCTCGAAGATCTTCCGAACCGGCTCGGGGAAGCCGCTCAGATCGGTGGAGTCCTTGAGCCGCAGACGCGCTCCCATCGGAAGCGCCCCGGCTGAGTCGCCCGCCCGGTGGGAGGCTGGCCAGACGTAGCCGTTCGTCCGCCGGACGGTGACGCGGAACGCGTGGCGGATCGGGTCCGGTCCGAAGACCTCGTCCCATCGCACCAGCCCCGGCAGAATCGC
This sequence comes from Thermoanaerobaculia bacterium, assembly GCA_046261635.1. GTDB lineage: Bacteria > Acidobacteriota > Thermoanaerobaculia > Gp7-AA8 > Gp7-AA8 > JBHEPS01. Next base: position 1,457 of record JBHEOL010000259.1, read on the forward strand.
CAGCCCCGCCGCATCGGCGCTCGTCCACCCTTCGGGGCGCCGCGCGTTCGAGTCGAGCGAAAACGCCGCCCCCGATCCCGCTTCCCATCGCTCCCGCTCCGCACTCCACTCGAGCGCATACAGCTCATAGAGGATCCGGTGATCGCGGTCCACGATCAGCATGTGCCGGTCCCCTTCCGCGCGCGGGTCGGAGCCGGCCAGCCCTCCCTCGATCCACTTCGTCTGGCTCTTCGCCTCCTCCGGGATCGGGTAGCCGACCGGCCGCCCCGGAGCACCCGCATCGCTCTCGTCGTCATACTCGAAGACGACCGGAACGAGCGGCTGGGTTCCCGGGACGACGATGTACGGCATCCCATAGATGAGCGTGTCGGGAGGCTCCAAACCGCTGTCGCCGCCAAAGTCGGGATGCAGCGTCCGCGACCCGCCGATGTACGCGATGAATGCGTCGCTCGCCGGATCGACGGGGGCGCTTCTGATATCGAGGTTCCACCAGTTGCCCGGCGGGAAGAGCGGAAGAGGGCCTGGCAGCTCGCCGCCCCGAACGATCCCCGTCTCCTGGGCCATCAGCGAGCCAGCGCAGAGCAGTGCGAGTGCAATCGAGACGAGCCGGCTTCGGCGCATCGCGTCAGTTTACGCCCCCGCAGCCCATCCAGAAGAGATCGACGCCGATCATCGAGACACCCTGTGGAGATACTTTGAAACATGGCCCGGACCACAACCGAGATCGGCCACGATGCCCGCTCCCTTCGTGGCTTCCGCGAACCGGTTCAGCAGGTGACGGTCGAGCGGCTTCTGCTCGAGCTCGCGGAACAGATGGTCCGCATAACCCTCCGCCGCCGAGTCGTAGCTGTCACGGATGTTCATTCACGATTCCCTGATTCACGCCCTGAGCGGGGTGGATCGAAAGGTACCTCATTTCAGCCCTCGCGCCGCGCGCGTGCGGCGAATCGAGGTCTGATTGACCACTGGACACCTTGAGAGCAGAATGACCTCTCCCCCCCCCCAATGAGGGCAGTCGTGAGAGGAGCGGCCGGACATGAGTGCGCGTTCCACTCGGGCGAGATCGTCTCGGCACCGGATTCCCGTCGTCCCATCCCGGCGGCCCGCCGGGCGGCTCCATCCTCGCCCCTCATCCAGGCGGAGTCCATCTGCATTCCGCGCGTCGTGGCTCTTCGCCCTTCTTCTCGCTTCCGCGACCCTCGCGGCGGACGACCTGGTCATCCTCCGGAGCGGAGAGGCGCGGACCGGCACTCTCAAGTCATGTATCGACGATCGCTGCACGCTCGGCAGCGCGGCGATCTCGAAGAGTGAGATCTCATGGATCGGTTTCGGACAGGAGAAGCGAGCGACTCCTCCT
>JBHEOL010000288.1:0-4770 GCA_046261635.1 Thermoanaerobaculia bacterium
CCAGACCGGGGCCGGAGAGAGCGACCAGACCTTTCCGGTCTCGGCATCGCGGAGGTAGAGGAACTTTCCCGAAGAGTCCTGAGCGAAGTCCTGCTGCCAGACGTTCACCACGGCGAGTTGCGAGTTGTCGATCCAGGTGAACCCGCTTCCGGTCTGGCTCACGGCCATGCCGAGCCGTGGTCCGGAGATGACGTTCGACCACGGTCTGGGCGTGCGGGGATTCGTGATGACGTACTCGCGGCCGTCTTCGCTGAAGTGGCCGTACGCGTCAGCGGGGGTCATTGACTGCCTCCTCTGGCGGGAAATTGTCCTGCCGGGGCTTGATGAGGGGTGGAGGAGAGAAGAAACGAGGCGGGAAGCTGCCGGATCACGACCTGCTCGCCGAACGGTGGCTGAACGACGATGCCGCCCGGCGGAATGGAAAGTCCTTCGTCGATGCGGACGCGAATGCCGTCGCCTTCGGGCTGCATGGTGTAGCCGAGAGGACCGTAATGCGTGTGGAGCCCGTCGACGCTGACGCCTTCCTTCGCCCACTCGAGAGGAACTCCGGCCGCGATCACCAATGCGTCGTCGCGTTCGCGCTCGTAGGCGAAGAAATCGACGAGCGACCGGATGAAGTCCGATCCCACCCATGTGTGCGGCATGTCGCCGATGAATTTCGGGGTGGCGGGATCCCGCCACACGACCTCGGCCCAGTGATTCCAGGCCGCCGGGCGGCGATCCGCGAGAAACCACCGGAGCGCCTCGTGAGCGCGATCGATCCAGCCGAGCCGGATGAACGTTCCGATGACCCGAAGCTCGTAGGGGGTGTAGTTCTCCCAATCGAGAGTGCCATCACGCCGCGCAACGAAGTTCTCCCAGTACTTCTCGAACGTGCGTTCCACTGCCTGACGCGGAAGGTGCTCGAGCTCATTGATCGGGTCGATGGCGACCGTCGTGGAAGTCGCGTCGAAGTCGCCGAGCTCCACGGCTCCCGGCAGATAGTCGATATCGTGCATCGCCATCGCCTTCTCGAGCGAGCGGAGCAGATCTCCTCGAAACTCCGTGGCGAACTGCTCGTAGCGCAGCCGGCTCCGTTCGAGGGCCCCACAGGAGGAGACCTCGTCGAGGACATCCCCGTCGCGGGCAGGGGGAGCGGTCGCGCAGACTTCTCCGATCAACCCGTCCGCCAGCCACGCGGCATCCTTGTAACCCTTCAGCGCAAAGAACTGATCCCAGTAGGAATGCATCGGCTTGGCCGAGTAACCCTCGTGGCTGATCGATTCCGGCAGAAGTCCGTAATAGGCCTCGCGTTCCGGCGTCCTGTACTCGTCGGTCATCCGCTGGCTCCGCAGATCCTCCATGTACCCGACGGCCGCGGCCACGTGGGGCCACAGGCGGTGCGCGAGATCGAAGTCGCCGGTATGACGGACGTATTCTGCGATGACGTAGATGAGCTGCCCGTGACTGTCGTTCTCCGGCACCGGGTCCGACCCGCGACTGTCGACGCAGCAGGGGACCTTCCCGTTCTCGAACTGGTAGGGCGCATACCATTCGATGAACCGGCGGACCGCATCGAGCTCGCCCAGACGCATGAGCGCGGCGGAAGTCAGCGCTCCGTCCCGAATCCACGAGCGGTCGTAAGAGCGCGAGCCCGGCTGAATCGCGGGCCCGTCCTGGTTGACCAGAATGTACGCGAGGTTGCTCTCGAGCGCCTTCTCGACCTCTTTCGCGCTCGGCGGCAGATCGATCCTCGTTCGCCCGACGATTTCGCTCCAGGTGGCGCGAACCTCGTCGAGAGAGGGGGGAGGCGGAGATCCGGAGTGAAGAGGAACGCTGATGGAGAACGATTCGCTCGATTCGGGCGCGAGGTCGAGACTCCATTGGATCGCGCCCGAGGCCGATCTGAATGGATCGTTGACGCGCGAGGAGGGAGGGAGCCGATTCGCGCGGAGATACTCGACGGTCGAGCCGCGCGCAAACGTGCTCACCCCCCCGGCTGTCGGCGCCGGGTCGGCGGTCAGCGGGCGATCGCCGTTGACGAGAAGATTGGCTCCGCGTAATTCGAGAGAATCGATGGGAGCCCACCCGCCCGGAATCCCGAGAAATTGCCAGGAGGGATTCACCTGGAAGGGGCGGACGGCGGCGTAAAGCGATCCTTTGAGCTGGCTCGTCGAGGTGTTCGTCAGCGTGTAGATGATGCGGGCGGAAGAGGCGCCCGGCGCACCGCCCGCGTACGCGGTCGTGGTGAGGGTGAAATCGGCGTGCCGCCAGGTCACGCTCGGAATCGGCAGGACGTCACGGTCGAGGCTCTGGCTCGTCTCGACATCGGCCCAGGTGACGAACCGGCTGCCGCCGAGGTGGACGAACGGCTCGATCGAGAAGCCTCCGGCTCCCCCGACTTCCGTCATCCCTTCCTCGTTGACCAGAATCTCCTGCTCGTCGGCAGGAGCTCCCGCAACGGTCCAGTACGACTGCACGTCTCCGAGGTATTTCGGGTAACTGCCGCGAGGAGCGTCGGATGCCACCCGTCTGAAGAAGGTGTTGCGGGATTCCGAAAACGGGAGCGGTTCGATCGAGATGTCCCGGATCGCAACTCCGGCCGGAGAGGTGTCAGTCATTCGAATCCGGAAGTAGCGCGACTCGGCTTCCGGCAGGAAGATGTAGTCGCGCCCTCCATTCGATCCTCGGATCTCAGCGACCCTGGTCCAATCGCGCAAGTTCGAAGAGATCTCGACGTCGTAATCGGGAGCGTGCGCGCGACCCCAGTCGATCACGGCTCCGCCGTATTCGCGTTCGCGGAGGAAGTCGAGAGCAAGGAGTTGTCGCCCGCTGCCTGCCGCAACCCACTCGGTGCCGGGAGAGCCGTCGAGCACTGCCCGCGCCGAAGATCCGCGCGAGGACGCCGATGCGATCGGGACGAGGTCGTAGGGGCGTTCCGGCTCACGCTGCCGGAAGGTGAGCTCATCGATCCAGACGCTTCCCTTTCCGCCGCTCCCTGCGGTGATGGCGATCTCGATCGCGCCGACTCGCTCCATGTCGCCGCTGCCTGCCGGTCCCCACGCAAAGGAGACATGGCGCTTGCGGATCGTGACCGTCTGCCAGGCGGATGGGAAATCGAACATCCGCCGATTCACCCACCAGACGTTGTCGCCGCTCGGATCGACGAGCTTGAACTCGAGGTTGTTGGCCGGAATCGTTCCCCGGATCCGGAACGTGAACCCGTAATTGGCGGGAAGTGCCAGGTCGAGCTCTCGCCGGATGATCGCGTAGCCGCCCCGCCCCTGAAAGTCGATGTCCAACCGGAGCGCGCCTCCGACTTCGCCGGCCGCGCGGTGCAGCGAGAGCGCAACCCCGTCGGAAGGCGCCATCGTCCATGCTGCAGGATTCTCGAAGTCCGACAGAACGCGGGGGCTTTGAGCGAAGGCCCCGCCCGCCAGGAGCAATCCGAAGAATGCGCTCAACAGGGCGCGGTGAGGGAGATCGGAGATCCTCATTCGTATCGTCATCCTTTGACGCTTCCAACCATGATGCCCGCCACGTAATAGCGCTGGAGAACGAGGAAGAGGAGGAGCACGGGGATGACCGTGACGACGGAGCTCGCCATCATCAGCTCGATGTCCTGCACGTGCTCGCCCACCAGATTCGCGATCGAGACCGGAAGCGTGTAGCGGTCGTTGTCGGTGAGGATGATCAGCGGCCACATGAAGTCGTTCCAGCTCGCCATGAACGTGAAGATCGCGAGCGTGACGAGCACGGGCATCGAGAGAGGAACCACGATCTTCCAGTAGATCGACCACTCCGAGGCGCCGTCGACCCGGGCGGCTTCGAGCAGCTCGGTCGGAATCGAAAGCATGAACTGGCGGATCAGGAAAATCCCGAAGACGCTCGCCATCATCGGGATGATGACGCCCCAGTATGTGTTGACCAGCCCCATCTCCTTGAGCATCAGGAACAGGGGGAGCATCGCCACCTGCGCCGGAAGGACGAGGACCGCGAGAAGGAGGCGGAAGATCTGATCCCGGTGTCCGAAGCGAAGCTTGGCGAAGGCATAGCCCGCCATCGAATTGAACAGGAGCGCGATTGCGGTCGAGAGCAGCGCGATCGCCGTGCTGTTGAAGAATGCCCGTCCCAGATTCATTCTCGTGAAAAGAGCCTCGTAGTGCTCGAGGGTCGCCTGGCTCGGGAGGAGCCGGGGAGGGAAAGTCGCCGCTTCACCCGTGGGCATGAACGAGGCCGAGACCATCCAGAACAGTGGAAACGCGGTCAGCCCTGCAGCGAGGAGGAGGGCGGCGTGAAGAGCGATCGTTCTGAGCGCCTTCATTCGCCGAAGTCCTTCCGCAGCCGCAGCTGGATCGCAGTGGCAACGCCGATGACGATAAACAGGAGGAACGCCACCGCGGCGGCGTACCCCATGCTCCACCACTTGAACCCCTGCAGGTACATGAGCATCACGACCGAAAGGGTGGAGTCGAGCGGCCCTCCGTCGGGCGTCATCACATAAGGCTCGGCGAACAGCTGCAGGTATCCGATCGCCGTGACGATCCCCACGAATACGAACGTGGGCGCGAGCAGGGGAATGGTGATCCTGCGGAACTGTGACCACCATCCGGCGCCGTCGATCCTGGCCGCCTCGTACAGCTCCTCGGGAATGCTCTGCAGGCCGGCGATGAAGATGATCATCGTGTAGCCGAAGTTCTTCCAGACGGCGAGGATGATGATCGCCGGCATCGCCCATCGCGGATCGCCCAGCCAGTCCACCGTCGGAATCCCGATGGCGTCGAGGCCGAA
>JBHEOL010000293.1:0-8398 GCA_046261635.1 Thermoanaerobaculia bacterium
CAGTCCGGCGAGATCGCCGCCGTCGGCTTCGAGATGTACACCCGGCTCCTCGATGAAGCCATCCGCGAGCTCCGCGGCGAGAAGATCGAGGAGGAGATCGAGACCCAGATCAGCCTCGCCCTCGACATCTACATCCCTCGCGACTACATCGACGACGAAAGCATCCGGATGACCCTCTACAAGAAGATCGCCGCCGCTCGCGACGAGACGCGCCTCGACGAGATCCGCACGGAGATGCGCGACCGCTTCGGCGCCCTTCCCCCCAATGTGGACCACCTGATCGCCTTCATCGCCCTCCGCCTTCTCGCTCGGAGGCTCGGCGTGCTGACCATCGTCCGCGAGCGCAACATCGCGGCCGTCAAGCTCCACCCCAGCGCCAGAATTGATCCCGCGCGCCTCCTTGAGCTTCTCGAGCAGGACCCCGAGGCGAAGTTCTCCCCTGCCGGAGTCCTCACCCTCCCCCTCCGCCAGAGCGGCGCAGCCATCATCGGCGAGATCGCGTCGGCGCTGCAGTCGATTGCCGGCGAGGCCATCGAGATCTCATCCCCGGCCTTGCCGCAGCGCGAACGCTGAACCCGAGACTCGTGGACTAGAGACGGAGGACTCCCTCCCGAGCCCGCATCGACACTGGGCAGCTCCTGGAAGCGGGAGGACTTCGGGGTCAGCTTCTATCCTCCGTCCTTCTCCCATAGAATGCGCCCCGCATGGCCCGCCGTCTTTCGACGCTTCTGTTGTTGGTGATCGCTCTGATCGCCTGCGGTCGTGAGCCTGCCCTTCCGCCGGAGGTCGTCGCCCGAGTCGGCAGCCGCAACGTCACTCTCGCCGATTTCAAGCGATACCTCGAGCGAAACACCGGCACGGACCTGGCCCAGCTCGTTCCCGAGGCGGCGAGCGCCCTGCTCGATCAGCACCTGCAGGAGGTCCTTCTCTCCGAGTACGCGGCCAGCCGTGGGATCGAGATCAGCGCCGAGGAGGTCGCGGGCGAGGTGCGTAGACAGCCGGGATCGACCGTGACGGAGAAGCGGGACCAGTTGCGCCGCGACGCGTTGCTCAGCGAGATCGTGGCCGAGATGCCTCCTCCCACTCCCGAGCAGGTGCGTGCCCATTATCAGCAGTTCATCCGCGACTTCCGTTTCGAGGAGCGCGTCCGCCTTTCCCAGATTCTCGTTCCCGACGAAGACCTCGCTTCCCGGATCGTTCGCGAGCTCAGCCAGGGAGCTTCCTTTGCCGAGCTTTCGGCCCGGCATTCGGTTGCGCCGAACGCCGCCGGGGGTGGCGAGATCGGCTGGATCACGCGTCCGGAGCTCCCTCCTGTCTTCGAGGGCGAGATCTTCGCCCTCTCCTCCGGAGAGTGGACCAGCCCCATCCGGACGGACACGGGCTTCTACATCTTCTACATCTCGGACAGGAAGCCCGCCGGGACTCTCGAGTTCGAGGCGGCGGAGCCGATGATCCGACAGCGAATCGCCGAGGAGGCGGCCCGGAAGAGACTGGCGAACACCCTGATTGCGGCCCGGCAGAAGGTGGATGTCAGTGTCCTGGCTCGCCGGCTCCCGTTCGATTACAGCGGAACCCTTCCGGCCTCATCTGCTGAATAATCCTCATCCGACGCCTGTTCCGACCGGTACTTCGCCGCTCGTCCAGCGTCAAAATCGCAGGAAACTCAGAATGAAAAAAGCCATCCTCATCGCCCTGCTCGTACTCTTCCCGCTCACCGCCCAGGCCGAAATCGTCGAGGCCATCATCGCCCGCGTCGGAGACCGGGTCATCACCCGCTCCCAGTACGCCACTCGTCTGAGTGACGGCTTCCGAGAGATCGAGGCGACGACCCCACCCGCCGAGCAGCCCTCCCGAAAGGCGACCTTCCAGAACGACCTATTCAACGAGATGCTCGCCGAGCTCCTGATCAAGGACCGGGCCGATCAGATCGGGCTGACGGTCTCTGCCGCACGGGTCGAGGAAGCCATCAAGTCGCTGATGGCCCAGTACGGGCTCGAGACGGAAGAGGCGTTCATCAACAGCCTCCAGCAGTCGGGGCTGACACGGAGCGAGATGGAACTGCGCCTTCGTGACACCCTGCTCACCAACGAGCTGTTCAGGCGCGAGCTTCGCTCACGCGCCGATCTGAGCGACCGCGAGCTTCGCGAGCGCTACGAGCGCGAGAAGGATCGCTACCGGCTGCCGGAACGCGCACGCGTTCGGGAGATCGTCGTGACCGGAGACGAGGCGATGGCCATGGCGAAGGCCGAAGAGGCGATCACCAGGGCGCGGGCCGGCGAGCCGTTCGCGGATCTGGTCACCCTGTACTCCGACGCTCCCTCGAAAGAGGCCGGCGGCGACATCGGCATGGTGTCGAAGGGAGAGCTTCTTGCCGCGCTCGACGCGGCGGTCTTCAGCGCACCGGCCGGCACGGTGACGGGTCCGGTGCGAACCTCTTCCGGCTATCACGTGATGCTGGTCGAGGAGCGGCTCCCGTCCGAGGTCCCGTCGTTCGACCTGGTCAAGGAGCGTCTGCGCAAGGAAGCCGACGAGGCCGCATTCCAGCGGGACTACGAGGCCTACATCGAGCGTCTCCGGAAGGACGCCTTCGTCCAGATCTACGAGAAGAACATCCCGCAGGCCTGACGGGCCAGCGGGAGCCCATGGACCCAATCGCGTCCGGCGAACGCACGATTCGACCGGACGCCTTTCGTGGTCCCTGGTCCCTGGTCCCTGGTCCCTAACCCCCAGCCCCTGGCCCCTCGCCTCTAAAACACCCCCCGCTGTCGCAGCGACACGTACTGGTTCGCGCCGAGAATGAGATGGTCGATCAGGTCCACTCCCATGATCCGAGCCGCTTCCGCCAGTCTTCGGGTGAACACCAGGTCCTCGGCTGAAGGAGAGGGATCTCCCGACGGGTGGTTGTGGAAGACGATGACCCCGGCCGCCGACTCCTCGAGAGCGATGCGCAACACGTCCCGGGTCGAGACGGTCGTTGCATTGAGGCTGCCGACGTAGATTTCCCGCTCCATCATGATGCGGTTCTTCGAATCGAGGAAGATCGCGCCGAGCCTTTCCTGAAGGTGATGGGAGTAACGGGCGATGAGGGGACGAGCGAGCGAGGCCGCGTCGCGGATCGGGTCGCGCGCACCATCCTGGCGCGCCGCCAGCCGCCGCCCCATCTCGAGGGCCGCCGCGATCCTGCAGGCTTTCGCCGGCCCGATCCCGCTGCACCGCCGTCCGGCCGGCCATTCGCGCCGCGCCAGAGCGGGAAGCCCGTCGGAGAGCAGGTCCCGAGCAACCTCGATCGCGCTCCGCCCCCGCATCCCCGAACCGAGAAGGATCGCGACCAGCTCGGCGTCGCTCAGGGTCTCGGCCCCATGGTTGAGCATGCGCTCCCGCGGCCTTTCGTCGATGGGCAGGTCGGCGATGCGCTCGCGCGTCACCGCTGCGCTCCCTCGATCGCCTCGACGATCGCCGGAACGACTTCGGACGCTCCCCCCTGGATCGAGAACCGCGCGAGCTCGGAGATCGGCGTCTGCTCCGGGTTGATCTCCATCGCCTCTCCCGCCTCTAGCATCGTCACGAGCCCGGCTGCCGGATGCACCACCCCCGACGTCCCGATCACGAGCAGGAGATCGGCGTCCCGGACGGCTCCGATCGCCGCCTCGAGTACCCCCTGCGGCAGCATCTCGCCGAACCAGACCACGTCCGGCCGCAGCAGCCGGCCGCATGCGCACCGGGGCGGCAGCTCGCCGAGCGGATCCATCCGCTCCTCGACGATCCCCTCCCCCGGACAACGCACCCGGAACAGGTTCCCGTGGAGCTCGAGAATCGAGCGCGACCCGGCGCGGCGGTGCAGACCGTCGACGTTCTGCGTGACCAGAGTCATTCCGCCATCCGCGGCCAGCACTGTCTCGAGCCTGGCCAGAGCCTCGTGAGCCCGGTTCGGGCTCGCCTGGCGCACCAGATTCCGCCGCCATTCGTACCACCGCCAGACGAGCAGCGGATCCCGCGCAAAGGCGCCCGGAGTGGCCAGCTCCTCGGGACGGTGGTTTTCCCATAGCCCTCCGGGACCCCGGAACGTCGGAATGCCGCTTTCGGCCGAGATTCCGGCCCCCGTGAGAGCCACCACGCGGGAGGGGCGCCGCTGTTCGATCCATTCGATCGCGTGTTTCAGGGATGGTTGCATCGGTTCAGTCGATGCCGGAGACAGCCCTCGCGGACTGCTGGTGTGGGATCCCGATTCTAACCCCCGCGGTTGCGCCCAGCAAGCGCCCCGCGGGGGAACGCGGATCTCGAGAGAGCGATCCTACTCCCTGGAGAGAAGGGCGGGAAAGGCAAGTCAGAAGGCAGAAGGCAAACCAGAGTCACGACCGAGACCGCCGTCCCCGCGGCCTAGACAATGCGTTACACCCTCTCGGCGCGGTTCCTCGCTCAAGGGATGCGGCCTTTGCCTTTACTTCTGCCTTCTGCCTTCTGACTTCTGACTTAGCTACTCCGTCACCCTCGTCAGCCACCCATACCGGTCCTCGACCTTGCCGGTGACGTAGTCGAAGAAGTGCTGCTGGAGGCGTTCGGTGATCGGACCCCGGTTGCCGGCACCGATCGCGATGCGATCGATGGAACGGACCGGCGTCACCTCGACCGCGGTCCCCGTAAAGAACACTTCGTCCGCGATGTAGAGCATCTCGCGCGGGATCAGCCCTTCCTGGACGTCGTAGCCGAGCTCGCGTGCGATCGTCATGATCGAGTCGCGCGTGATCCCGGGCAGAATCGAGGCGCCGAGAGGGGGAGTCCGGATCTTCCCGTCGCGCACCACGAAGATGTTCTCTCCCGAGCCTTCGGAGACGAAGCCGCTGACGTCGAGAGCGATTCCTTCCGCATATCCATCGATTGCCGCCTCGGAGCGAATCAGGATCGAGTTCATGTAATTGGCGGTCGCCTTCGCCATCGCGGGGTAGGTGTTCGGCGCCATGCGCGCCCACGACGAGACGCAGACATCGACGCCGGCCTCGATCGCGTCATCTCCCAGGTATTTGCCCCACTTCCATGCGCCGATCAGAACCTCGACCGGGCAATTCATCGGGTGTACCCCCAGCGAATGAAACCCGCGATAGACGAGCGGGCGGACGTAGCAGTCTTCGTACTCGTTGGCGTTGACGATGTCGATGCAGGCCTGTTCGAAATCAGCAATCTTAAACGGCACTTCGAAACGATAAATCTTCGCGCCGTCGTAGAGACGGCGAACATGGTCGTGCAACCGGAAGAGGGCGGGGCCACTCTCAGTTCTGTAGCACCGGATCCCCTCGAACATCGCCGATCCGTAATGCAGAGCATGAGTGAACGCATGAATTTTCGCGTCGGCGAAATCCACCATTCGGCCGTTCATCCAGACCTTTTTCACGTCTTCGAAAGGCATTGGAAGGTCTCCTTGGAATGGAAGGGTAAGGCGTGAGGGGCGTGCCCTGGCGAGTATATACGAGGGGCCGGCGGAAGCCAGAAGCCAGAAGGAAAGTCAGAAGGCAGAAGGCAGAAGGCAGAAGGAAAGTCAAAAGCAGGGTGAGTCGCATTGCTGTTGCTCTTCCTTCCGGCTTCTGCCTCCCCTCCGCCCCTCTTCCCTCGCCTCACGCCAGCCCGTGGAGTTGCATTCGCCCCGCTGCTCGGCTTACAAAGGCGGCCCGATGGATCCGCGCAACCGACACGTGCTTCTCACCGGCGCCTCGAGCGGCATCGGGCGGGCGACTGCGCTGGCGCTCGCCGGCCGCGGTGCGCGACTCTCGATCGCGGCCCGGCGCGCGAACGAACTCGAGCAGGTGGCCGCCCGATGCCGCGACCTCGGAGCCGAGTGCGTCGCGATTCCCGCCGACATCTCCTCCCGCGAGGAATGCCGGCGACTGGCCGCCGAGGCGGAGGAGCGCTTCGGCCCCGTCGAGATCCTGATCAACAATGCCGGCTTCGCGATCTTCGACCCGATCTCCGAGGCGAGGCCCGGGGACCTCGAGTCGATGATGGCGACCAATTACTTCGGAACTCTCTGGTGCACCCAGGCCGTTCTCGGCGGGATGATCCGCCGCGGAGAGGGGGCGATCGTGAACGTCGGCTCGATCGCCGGAATCATGGGATTCGCACGGATGGGGGGGTACAGCGCGACCAAGTTCGCGGTCGCGGGTCTGACCGAGGCCCTCCGCTCGGAAACGATGCGGCACGGGATTCGCGTCTCTCTGGTGTCCCCCGGGACGACGGCGACGGATTTCTTCGTCACCGCGGAAAAGGGGAAGATGCCGGGGGCGTCTCGCCTCATGCTCGCCATTCCTCCCGAGAAAGTCGCGAGGAAGATTCTCGCGGCGATCGAACGAGGAGACCGGCGCAGGATCGTTCCCCTGGGAGCGCGCCTGTTCATGAGATTCAAGGAGATCGCTCCCGGGCCTGCACACTTCCTCATGAGTCACGTATCCAGCTGGATCGACAGGAGTCAACGTTGAAAAGATCGACCCCGATCACTCTCGCCCTCGTCGCGATCATCGTCGTGGTCTTCGCCTTCGAGTGGATGGCGGGCGGAACCACGAACCCGGCTGTTCTCGTTTCGATGGGAGCCATCATTCCCGACACCTTCGAGTCGGGCCAGCTCTGGCGCCTCGTCGCCGCGATGTTCCTTCACATCGGGATTCTCCATCTGGCCCTCAACCTCTGGGCGCTCTACCAGCTCGGTGGCGTATTCGAGGTTCTGTTCGGATCGAGGCGTTTTGCTCTCACGTACTTCGCCGCCGGGATCGTCGCTTCCATATCGAGCGCCCTGTTCACGAACGGAATCGCTGCCGGAGCCAGCGGGGCCATCTTCGGAATCCTCGGAGCGCTCATCATCGCGATCCGGCGCTCGCCCCGTTTCCGGAATGCGGGCTGGAGCCGCGGACTCGTTCAGCAGCTCATGCTGTGGGCCGGCATCAATATCGTGATCGGCTTCACGATGCCCGGCATCGACAACGCGGCGCACATCGGGGGATTCATCGCCGGCCTGATTCTCGGCTTCATCCCGCACAAGGTGCCGCCTCCTCCTCCCCGCGACATGGTCGTCGAGGCGTACGCGGCGGACCGTCAGCCGGAAGACCGCTCTACTTACGGAGGATGAGCCGGAGGTCCTGGGAGCCGAACAGGATCGCATCGAGTTGCGCGGCAAGGGCGCGGACGTCTTCGCCGGCTTCGGACGAGAGCCGTAGACGCCGCGCGGAAGGGAAAGGATGCACCGCCCCGGCCTCTTCGACAGCGAACCCGTACTCTCTCGCGAGAAGCGTCAGGGCCGCGAGGTGCCTCGGGGCGAGATGAGTCGGGTCGCGCCAGAAATCGGAGGCCGACACCGCGATCGCTTCGGCGTTCGGGGTTTCGATCATGAGGTAGCCGCCAGGCTGCAGCACCCTCCGCGCTTCGGAGAAGAGATCGATCAGCGGCTCGATCGGCAGATGCTCGACGACGTGGGAAGCGAAGATCGATCCAACCGAGGCGTCAGCCATGCCGCGGAAACATTCGGGAATCGCGACTGCGGAAACGGTCAGACCGCGCGCCTCGAGGTCGGCCACCGAGATCGTGTTGGTGTCGAATCCGCGAGCCTCGACTCCGGCGGCTCGGCACAACTCGAGAAACTCTCCCCGCCCGCAGCCAACGTCGATCACCGGCTGCGACTGACGCGCGCGGTCGAGATAGAACGAGAGCGACTCCCGCACCTCGGCTTCGGTTCCGCGCAGACCTTCTTCGAGCCGCCGGTAGAGCCACTCGTCGCGCTCGGGGAGATCACGCGGCCGCTCGGCACGAGGAAGAGCCAGATCACGGATTCGCGCAAGGGCGGTCTCGACCTTCGCGTCGATCGCGAGCAGGAGGGCGTCGTTGCGGCCCACCGCCGTCCGAAGAAGCGTCTCGAGCTCGCCCCGCGCGCTCTCGAGCTCTACCCTCACGGCCGCAACGTCACGGCTCCGATCCTCGATCATTTCGAGCAGCGCGAGATTGAAGTCGCGCTGGCGAGCCTCATCAGCGCGGCCGATGGCGCGCATCACCTTTCGCACCAAGGCGAGCAGACGCGCGGCCGGCCCCGAGCCACCTGTCGCGTGACGGCGGTTCTCGCGCCAGACCTCGCGCCATCCCTCGAGCCCGGCGGGCGGCGTTTCGATGAACTTCTCCTCAGCCATTCCGGACAGTCTACAGAGATCAAGCCAGAAACCAGAAGCCAGAAGAAAAGGCAGAAGGCAGAAGGCAGAAGGCAGAAGGAAAATCAAAGGTGGGGTCGTGACCGTCATCCTGAGAGGCTGTGAAAGAAACCAGAGGGGCCGCGCTGGTGGAGCTTGCGAGGCGAGATCAAGGAGCGAGGAGGAGGCGATGCGGTGGCATCGTTGACGACGAGCGACGCGGAGATCGCCCGCAACCTCCACCA
>JBHEOL010000338.1:0-2984 GCA_046261635.1 Thermoanaerobaculia bacterium
CCTCTACATTGGTACTTCGTCTTCCAAGACGCATGACGGCTTCCTTTCCAACTCAGAGTACGAACAGCAAGCTGTGCAAAGGTCCCGCCCGGTTCTGGTTTCTGGGTTCTGGCCGTTCAGAGTTCCCGCCCGCCCCGGCCCCCCACCCGCCCCCCGATCGCCCGACACATCCCGGCGTGACGCGCCTACCGGAAAGGCGTGATGAGGCGCACCTACACATCACGCGCTCCGCGGAGAAAATCCGCTGAATGACCATTCATTCATCTGTGCGCGAGGCGCGCCTCGGAGGTCTCATGCTTTTCGAAGGACAGTCCATCCATTGCTCGATGCTGGACGGCGGTATTGCCGAGTTGCGGTTCGACCTTCAGGGCGAGTCGGTCAACAAATTCAACCAGGCGACCCTCGCCGAACTGCGTGAGGTGCTCACCCTGATCAAGGCCGAGACCGGGGTCCGGGGACTCCTGGTCACCAGCGACAAGGACTCCTTCGTGGTCGGCGCGGACGTGACCGAGTTCGTCGACTACTTCAAGAACCCCGAAGATCAGCTGGTCGCGTGGATCCTGGACGTGCACAAGCTCTTCTCCACGGTCGAAGACTTCGACTTTCCCACCGTGACCGCGATCAACGGATTCGCGCTCGGCGGCGGCCTGGAGTTCGCCCTCTGCACCAGCTACCGCGTCATGTCGTCGGCCGCGAAGATCGGCCTGCCGGAGACGAAGCTCGGAATCTTCCCCGGGTGGGGCGGTACCGTGCGTCTCTCCCGCCTCGCCGGCGCGGACAACGCCATCGAGTGGATCGCCGGAGGTGAGCAGTACGCGGCCGACGTCGCTCTCAAGACGGGCGTCGTCGACGCCGTCGTCGCTCCCGAAAAGGTTCGCGAGGGAGCTCTGCACCTGCTCGGACAGGCGATCGCAGGTCAGCGCGACTGGAAAGCCCGCCGGCTCGAAAAGATCTCTCCCCTCAAGCTCAGCCCGACGGAAATGATGATGGCCTTCGAGACCGCAAAGGGTTTCGTGGCCGGCAAGGCCGGTCCGAACTATCCCTCGCCGGTGGCGGCCATCACGGCGATGCAGCAGGGAGCCACGCGCGGCCGCGAAGACGCACTGAAGATCGAAGCCACGACGTTCGCCCGCATGGCGAAGACTCCCACCGCCTTCAACCTCGTGACCATCTTCCTCGGCGATCAGTTCGTCGGGAAAGTGGCCAAGAAAATGGCGAAGACGGCCTCCCCCGTGGAGTCCGCGGCGGTTCTCGGCGCCGGAATCATGGGCGGCGGCATCGCCTACCAGTCGGCCTCGAAGGGCATTCCGATCGTCATGAAGGACATCCAGGAGAAGGCGATCGCTCTCGGGCTGTCCGAAGCCGAGAAGCTCCTGGTGAAACGCGTCGAGCGCGGCAAGATGGACACGGCCGGCATGGCTGAGGTTCTCACGCGCATCCGCCCGACTCTTTCCTTCGGCGACTTCAAGGACGTCGATCTCGTCGTCGAAGCCGTGGTGGAAAACGAAAAGGTGAAGAAGTCCGTCCTCGCCGAGGTCGAAGGGCAGGTGAAGAAGGACGCAATCCTCGCCAGCAACACCTCCACCATCTCGATCACCCGCCTTGCCGAGGGGCTCGAGCGGCCGGAGAACTTCTGCGGCATGCACTTCTTCAACCCGGTGCACAAGATGCCACTCGTGGAAGTCATCCGGGGCGCGAAGTCGGGCGACGGCGCCGTGGCCACCACCGTGAGCTACGCGCTCGCGATGGGGAAGACTCCCATCGTCGTGAATGACTGCCCCGGTTTCCTGGTCAACCGCGTCCTGTTCCCCTACTTCGCCGGGTTCATCAAGCTGATCAACGAAGGCGTCGACTTCCTCAGGATCGACAAGGTCATGGAGAAGTTCGGCTGGCCGATGGGGCCCGCCTACCTGCTCGACGTCGTCGGCATCGACACGGCCCACCACGCGGACGCGGTCATGGCGCAGGGCTTCCCCGACCGGATGGCCTCCGAGGAGAAGACTGCCATCCAGGCGATGTTCGAGGCCCAGCGGTTCGGACAGAAGAACGGCAAGGGCTTCTACGTATACGCCCCCGACAAGAAGGGCGTGCCGAAGAAGAACGTCGATCCCGAGGTGAAGCAGATCCTCGAGCCTCTCGTCCAGGTGGACAACAGCGCCTCGATCACCGACCAGGACATCATCGACAGGATGATGCTCCCGCTGATCATCGAGTGCTCGCGCTGCCTGGAGGACGACATCGTCAACACCCCGGTGGAGGTCGACATCGCCCTGATCTACGGCCTCGGCTTCCCACCGTTCCGGGGCGGCCCGTTCCGCTACGCCGACGCCGTCGGCCTCGAGGCCCTCTGCAAGACGGCCTCCAAATTCGCCTCTCTCGGGAAGCTTTACGAGCCGACCGCGCAGATGCTCCGGCTCGCTGAATCGGGCGGCACCTTCCACGAAACGGAGAAGCGCTCCGAGCCGGCCGCCGGGAAACTCCCGATCGCCAGGGCCGGCGACGCCGTCCCGGAAACTGACAAGGCCCAGGAGCCGAAGGCCGAGAAGCTCGAAGCCGCCGGCGCCGCGAAGGAAACGAGGTAAGCCATGAAAGACGTCGTCGTCGTTGATGCCGTTCGTACACCCATGGGGCGTTCCAAGGGGGGGATGTTCCGGAACGTCCGAGCCGAGAACCTCTCGGCCGCCATGATCACGGCGCTCCTCGAGCGAAACCCGAAGGTCGACCCGGCCGAGATCGAAGACGTGATCTGGGGCTGCGCCCAGCAGACCCTGGAACAGGGCTTCAACATCGCCCGCTTCGCCTCCTTGATGACGGCCTTACCGAACACGGTGAGCGCCCAGACGATCAACCGCCTTTGCGGCTCCTCCATGAGCGCTCTCCACTCGGCCGCCATGGCGATCATGACCGGCAACGGAGAGGTCTTCATAGTGGGAGGCGTCGAGCACATGGGCCACATCCCCATGACTCACGGGCTCGATCCGAAC